>UQKV01000006.1 GCA_900541665.1 uncultured Collinsella sp. | reverse complement strand
GGGGACGTTCTTAAACGACTACATAGCATGAGAGTGGATAATCTCCCGGTTTGAGCCCATATTCATGCTCAAGGTGGGAGATTGTCTACTCTCGTTTCGTTTGATGATTTCGATGCCTACATTTGGAGGAAGAGCTCGTGGAGGCGCGTGTCGTCGTCGAGCTCGGGGTGGAAGGTGACGCCGAGCTGGTTGCCTTGACGGGCGGCGACGATGCGGCCGTCGACTTTCGCTAAGGCCTTGGCATTGCCGTGCACTTCGACGATGCGGGGTGCACGGATAAATGTTAATGGCACTTCACCGTCGATGCCGGACACCTGGCCCTTGGTGCGAAAACTGCCGAGCTGTCTGCCATAAGCGTTGCGCTCAACGAGTACGTTCATGGTTGCTAGGCGCGGCGTTCCCTTATCGTCGTGTGCGGCAAGATCGCGCGCCAATAGAATCAAGCCGGCGCAGGTGCCAAGGACGGGCATGCCTTCAACAATGCGGGTGCGAAGCCCCTCGAGCATATCGAGTTCGGCAAGTAGCTTGCCTTGAACGGTGGACTCGCCGCCAGGGAGGACCAGGCGATCAAAGTCCTGCTTCAAATCGGCCGCCTGCCTCAGCTCAATACAACGTGCGCCCAGCTCGGATAGCCTTGCCTCGTGCTCGGCAAAAGCACCTTGGACCGCCAGCACGGCGACCGTTTGGTCTGCATAATCGCTCATGTGCGATCCTTTCTGCTGGACTAGCGCCCGCGCTCTTCCATGATAATCTCGATCTCGTCGGCGTTGATGCCCACCATGGCCTCGCCCAGGTCCTCCGAAAGCTCGGCGATGAGCTTGGCATCGGTGAAGTTTGCCACGGCCTTGACGATGGCGGCGGCGCGCTTGGCGGGGTCGCCGCTCTTAAAGATGCCCGAGCCGACAAAGACGCCCTCGGCACCCAGCTGCATCATCAGCGCGGCGTCGGCGGGGGTCGCTACGCCGCCAGCGGCAAAGTTCACGACGGGAAGCTTACCCGTGGCATGGACCTCGCGCACCAGCTCGACCGGAACCTGCAGTTGCTTGGCTGCCTCAAAGAGCTCGTCGTCGCGCAGGGCAACTACGTCGCGGATCTGCTTTTGGATTTTGCGCATGTGACGCACGGCCTGAACGACGTCGCCCGTACCCGGCTCACCCTTGGTGCGAATCATCGTGGCGCCTTCGGCAACACGGCGCAGCGCCTCGCCCAGATCACGGGCGCCGCAGACAAACGGCACGTCAAACTGGGTCTTGTCGATATGATAGACGTCGTCGGCGGGGGAGAGAACCTCGGACTCATCGATGTAGTCGATCTCGATGGCCTGAAGGACCTGCGCCTCGACGATGTGACCGATGCGGCACTTGGCCATAACAGGGATGGAGACGGCCTCTTGGATGCCCTTGATCATCTTGGGGTCGCTCATGCGCGAGACGCCGCCTGCGGCGCGGATGTCGGCCGGAATGCGCTCGAGTGCCATGACGGCGCAGGCGCCCGCCTCCTCGGCGATGCGTGCCTGCTCGGGCGTGGTGACGTCCATGATGACGCCGCCCTTGAGCATCTGCGCGAGCTCGCGATTGAGTTTGACGCGATCGGCCTTGCTGGTCTGTTCTGCCATGGTTGCTCCCTTGGTTGGCATGTGCATTGCTTGACGGAATATCCTATCGGGGGGCTGGGTATGGCAAAATACTCAGTTTTCGAGATAATAATAAGGTCAGCTTAATACCAGACTGAACGGCTCGATAAGGTCAGGTGGCAAACTCATGCTTGACTACAATTTGGAAAAACGTGGCGAGGCATCGCTTTATGAGTATGTTTACCAGCAAATTCGAGATGATATTGTTGCTGGACGTATTGCGGCGGGGGAGCATCTGCCGTCTAAGCGCGCCTTTGCCAGTCATCTGGGAATCAGTGTCATTACTATCGAGAATGCATATAGCCAGCTACTTGCCGAGGGCTATATTTGCTCAATGCCACGTCGTGGCTACTACGCTTGCGAGCTTCCGGATGCACCGGTTTTGGCTTCGGCTGCAGAGGGCATCGACCGAGATGCCGCCTCTGTGGGCCCCAGCGTGCATGATGTCAACGGACAGGTTGAGCTGTTCGATGCACTTTCTCCTTCCGCTTTGGAGGCGGCGCGGCTTTGGCAAAGTGTGCTACGGGCGACGCTGGCATCCGAAGACGAGCGCGAAATCTTTTCGCCCGCACCGGCGCAGGGCACCGCTCGGCTGCGACGCGCAATTGCTCACCATCTGCGCGGGACGAGGGGCATGAATGTCGATCCCAACAACATTGTTATCGGTGCGGGCGCCCAGCTGCTCGATACCATGTTGGTTCAGTTGCTTGGCGCTGACAAGGTGTATGCCGTTGAGGACCCGGGCTATTTGCGTCTGACGCGCATCTATCAGGCTATGGGCTGCAAAGTTCGACATATCCCGTTGGATGATGAGGGCGTGGACTTGAGCATTCTGCAGAAAAGCGGGACCGATGTCCTTCACCTGATGCCGTCCCATCAGTATCCGACCGGCCTTGTGACGAGCATTGCGCGGCGCTATGCGCTTCTGAGCTGGGCCGCCGAGCGACCAGGTCGGTATCTCATCGAAGATGACTTTGATTGTGAGTTTCGCCTTGCCGGGAAGCCGATTCCCGCGCTCGCGTCGATCGATGCCGCCCAGTCGGTTATCTACACCAACACGTTTTCGAAGAGCCTTTCATCGGCGTTGCGTTTGGCGTACATGGTGTTGCCCGATGAGCTAATGGAGCGGTTTAGGCGCAACCTTGGTTTCTACGCCTCGTCGGTGAGCTCTGTTGACCAGGTCGCTTTGGCGCGTTTGCTGGAATCGGGTGATTACGAGCGACATGTGAACCGCGTGCGCGTTCGTGCTCGCGAGGCGCGTGATGGCCTGATGGCGCTTGTGCGGAAGGTATTTCCGGCAGGAGAAGTCTCGATCGAGCATGCAGACGCGGGCCTTTACTGCACCGTGGTTGCGGAGCGCGGAGCGGGCGGAAGCTCTTTTGTGCGGGCCCTCACGCGCTCGAGTATCCCTTTTGTCGATATCAGTGACTGTTATTGGTGTGCCGATGGCGCATCTGTCCCTGAAAACTCAAGTCAAATTCTTGTTCAGTATGACGATTTGAGTCCAAAAGCGCTAAATACCTTGGAATCGCAGCTAATGGGAGCACTCTGCAACCTAAGTGAGTAGGCTTTTGGAACTTTGGCGACCAGGCAGTTTTGTAACAAGCTATCTACCTGCGGTTTTGAAAAACAGGATGACCGGGCTGCTCGGGATGTTCAAAAAAGTCTACTCACTTGTCGCGCAAAGCTTCTGCATGAGAAAAAAATGGGGTTTTCAACAGAACTTCGTCCAGCTCTCGGCAAGCTTTTGGCCAGTTGGGGAGGGCTGTTGAAAACTTGGCAGTCCGTTCGGCACCATTTTTGGTGCGTTCGCGCCAATGCGTGACTGACTGGGTTGAAATTCGTGGTTTCCTGTGCGTATGAAGGATCTACTTTGTGACATATCGGCTTTTAGGTATTGGCGTTTGCCCCCTCAGGTCCGCGCTCTATGTCCGCCGCTTCCACGGCCGGAAGAAGACCGGCAGCGATATGACCTCGCCCGTAACCCGACGGCTGCGGTTGTGTTCGGCTTTCCGTTGTATACATTGGTTCGGACGAGAAACAAACGGACTTGTCCTGCCAGCATTAGGCAGCGGCTGTTTCTTGGTGAGCTTCCCAGGGAATCCGTGCTGGAAACGGAGCATGGGTTTTTGGTTACGTCTCCTCTGCTGACGGCATTCATCATGTCGCGGCATCTGACGGATCTTCAGCTTCTTTTGGTATTGGCGGAGATGTGTGGCTTGTTTGCGGTGTGTGCCCTGCCGGCGGCACTTGAGGCGGAGCTTAGGCGTGCAATTGATTCAGGTGCGATTTCGACAACGTTCGGTTGGGTGCGCTGCCCGTCCGAGGACGGCACTGCCTCAAATTTATGGCGTCGAGACGCTTTGGTTTTGGGCGGAGACCTTGACCGTTTTTGTTCAGATGTTTGCGGGATGCGTTACGGCAATAGATTTATGGCGGTATCGCAACTCGTTCCATTGGGTGCCGCGTCGCCTTTTGAGGTCGAGGCGTATTTGTTGCTTGGACTGCCGCGAGCCCTGGGAGGCGAAGGGTTTTGTGGTATAGAGCTCAATGTCGAAGTGACGTTAAGCACAAGTGCTCGAGCGATTGTGGGAAAGTCCCGTGTGTATATCGATCTACTTCTGTCTTCGCCGGACGGCAGGCGACAGGTGGCCATTGAATGTCAGGGAAAGGCCTCGCACGGACGCGCAGGGGATGGCTTGCGTGACGCTGACCGCATGACAGCCCTTCAAGCCATGGGCTACGATGTACTTCTCCTGACACACAGGCAGATATCCGATGAGGATAGATTCCGCGCGATCGTTAAGGCCGTATGCAGGATGCTCGATGCTGAATATCGTGATAAAAGCTCAGATGAGCAAAGGGCTGAGACATTACTCAGGTCTGAACTATTTGTTGACTGGACAAAATTGGGAGTAATCGACGGAAAGATGCCCGTTAGACACAAAACAGCTCGATCGTGGACGGCTGCGGTTCTAAGTGAGTAGACTTTTGACACTTTGGCGACCAGGCCGTTTTGCAACAAGTCATTTACCTGCGGCTTTATAAAGCAATATGGATGGCGTGCTTGGCAAGTTCCAAAAAGTCTACGCACTTAGTTTTTGACGAGAAACCGATGCCGAAGGCGGTCCTATTTCAGGGCGTTAACGAGCCCTCGAGACACAAAAAGGCCCGAACCATGCGGTCCGGGCCTTATCGAGCTAGAGATTGTCTCTCAGGCGATTGGCTTAGCCAAAGTAGCGCTTGAGCAGGCCGGCGAAAGCCTTGCCGTGGCGGGCCTCGTCGCGAGCCATCTCGTGCACGGTGTCGTGGATGGCATCGAGGCCAGCGGCCTTGGCGCGCTTGGCAAGATCGGTCTTGCCGGCGGTGGCGCCGTTCTCGGCCTCAACGCGCATCTCGAGGTTCTTCTTGGTGGAGTCGGTCACGACCTCGCCCAGGAGCTCAGCGAACTTGGCGGCGTGCTCGGCCTCCTCGTGGGCAGCCTTCTCCCAGTACAGGCCGATCTCGGGATAGCCCTCGCGATGGGCGACGCGAGCCATGGCCAGGTACATACCGACCTCAGAGCACTCGCCCTCAAAGTTGGCGCGCAGGTCGGCAACGATGTCCTCGGAGACGCCCTCCATCTTGGCGACGCCCACGACGTGCTCGGCAGCCCACTCGAGCTGACCCTCCTCCTGCTTCAGGAAGCGAGAACCGGGAACGCCGCACTGGGGGCACTTGAAGTCCTCGGGCAGCTGGTCGCCGTCGAACTCTTCCACATAACCGCAAACGGGGCAAACAAACTTCATGATTCGATCCTTTCGATCGATGGCGATGGGGCGCTTGTCCGGTCCCGTAAGGGCCCTCTCCGGACGTGCGTCTTGACGAGTTCTATTATCCATAAATGCAACCAAATGTGAAGCCTATTAGGAATGATTTTTAATAAAACAATTTTGAGATATGAAGATGTTGATTGATTAACGATTGGCAGGCCGCCTTTGACCGCCGCTGAGTACAATCGGTCGAGCAAATGTTGACCAATCAACAAATGAAGGAGTTTCCTTTATGCATCTAGCCCGTCGTGCCTGGTGCCGAACATATCAGACGGTTTTTCGCATTGCATTGCCGATCCTGCCCTATACCGAGCCGCGCATTTTGGAGCATGCCGAGGATGTGCCCGCGGTGCTTCAAAAGCGCTCGATCCAGAAGGTCCTTATCGTGACGGACCCTGGTATTGCACGTTTGGGGCTCACGGCATCACTCGAGCGTGCGCTTACGGCTCAGGGGGTTGGCGTTGCGGTCTATGCCGAAACGCGTGCGAACCCCACGGTCTCGAATGTGGAGGAGGCGGCGTCCCTGTATCGAGAGAGCGCCTGCCAGGCCATTATCGGTTTTGGCGGAGGATCGGCCATGGACTGCGCCAAGGGCGTGGGTGCACGCATCACGCAGCCAAGCAAGCCCATCAACAAGATGCGCGGCCTGCTGCGGATTCATCGTCGCCTGCCGCTTCTCATCGCCGTTCCCACCACGGCAGGCACGGGAAGCGAGGTCACGCTTGCGGCAGTAATTACCGATGACGAGACGCACTACAAGTACCCCATTAACGACTTTGTGCTTATCCCGCGCCTTGCAGTGCACGACCCCGAGTTTACGCGCGGCCTGCCCGCCTCCATTACGGGGCAGACGGGCATGGACGCCCTGACGCATGCCGTTGAGGCCTTTATCGGGCGAAGCACCACGCCCTATACGCGTAAGATGGCGCGACAGGCGGTGCAGCTTATCCATGACAATTTGCTCGAGGCCTATGAGCATGGCGACGACATGCGTGCGCGTCGCAATATGCTTTCGGCGGCGTATAAGGCGGGCGTTGCGTTTACCCGCTCCTATGTTGGATACGTTCACGCCATCGCACACAGCTTGGGTGGGCGTTACGGGATTCCGCACGGCTTGGCCAACGCTATCATCCTGCCGCATATGCTTCGCGCCTATGGTGACGCCGCCGCCCCCAAGCTTGCCGATCTGGCTCGCATGGCGGGCATTGCGCCGGCTACCGCGCAGGACAGTCTTGCGGCCGAGGCCTTTATCGATTGGGTCGACCGCATGAACGAGGCCCTGGGAATCCCCAAATATGTCTCGGGTATTCGCCGCTCCGATATTCCGCAAATGGCGGCCCATGCCGATGCCGAGGCCAATCCGCTATACCCCGTTCCACTTTTGATGGACCGTTTGGAGCTCGAGCGTATGTACGAGGTCGTTGCGGGTGGTATGTTTGAGGACGAGAACTAGGAGGGTCCATGAACACCGAGGAAATTGCGCGCATCATCGGCGACCAGCGCGCCTACTTTAAGACGCACGCCACGTTTGATGTCGATGCTCGGCGTCGTGCGCTCGTGAGTTTACGCGATGCGGTACGGGCCCACGAGGCCGATATTGCCCATGCGCTCAAGACCGATTTGGGAAAGTCACATGACGAGGCGTATATGTGTGAGATCGGCACCTCGCTGTCCGAGATTCGACATCAGATTGCGCATGTGGCTCGATGGAGTCGCCCGCGTCTGCGTCCGTGTGACCTCGCTAACGCCGTGAGTGTGTGCAAGACGCAGGCCGTGCCCTATGGCGTCACACTCATCATGGCTCCGTGGAACTACCCGTTTTTGCTGACGCTCGAGCCACTCGCCGGCGCCCTTGCCGCGGGCAATACCGTGGTCATCAAGCCGAGCGCCTATGCTCCGGCATCGAGCGCGGTGCTCAGGCAGATTTGCGAGGAGGCATTTGATCCGTGCCTGGTGACGGTTGTCGAGGGCGGGCGCGCCGAAAACGAAGCGCTGCTCGACGAGTGCTGGGACAAGATCTTCTTTACCGGTAGCGTTCCGGTCGGCAAGCTCGTCACGGAGCGTGCAAGTAAAAACCTTACGCCCGTGACGCTTGAGCTGGGCGGAAAGAGTCCCTGCATCGTGGATGCGACGGCAAACCTGAAGGTCGCGGCGCGGCGTATCGCCTTTGGTAAATGGCTCAACGTGGGGCAAACCTGTGTAGCGCCCGACTACTTGCTGGTCGATGCGCGCGTGCACGACGAGCTGCTGGACCTTATCAAGGAGGAGGCCCGCCGTATGTTTGGCGAGCATCCGCTCGATAACGAGGATTACGGGCATATCGTCAACGCCAAACATTTTGCGCGCGTGCGCGGGCTGATCGATTCCGATAAGGTCGTGCTTGGAGGTGCCGTGCGCGAGGCTTCGCTCAAGATCGAGCCGACGATTTTGGACGGCGTGTCCCCCGATGACGCCGTGATGCAGGAGGAGATTTTCGGCCCCATTTTGCCGGTGCTGACGTTTGAGAGCCTAGACGAGGTCGAGACGTTTATTACGGATCGTCCGACGCCGCTGGCCCTGTATATCTTTAGCCAGGACCGTGCGGTTCAGCAGCGCTTTGTGCGTTACGTGCCCTTTGGTGGTGGCTGTGTTAATGACACCATTATGCATTTGGCCACGAGCCATATGGGCTTTGGCGGCATGGGGGCGAGCGGTATGGGACAGTACCATGGACGTGAGAGCTTCGATACGTTTAGCCACAAGAAGAGCATCGTGAACAAGGCAACGTGGTTGGACGTGCCATTCCGCTATGCCCCTTATGCAAGCTGGAAGCACAAGTTCGTGCGCATGTTTGTGCATTAGAATCAGATGGTGTAGCGACAAACGGTCGAAAAGGCGCGGATGGGGTGAATTTGTGTCCGCACGGGCCCGTAAGCTTCTCAGTACGGTCAAGCGCCGGTTTATCCGGCTGTTAGAGGAGCTGCTATGTACGAGCCTTCACGTGTTCTTCTGTCGTTTCACATCGCAGGATTTCAATATGCCGACGGTGCTTTGGTCCTGGGCGATCTTAAAGCGGGCGATAAACTGACACTGTGTGCCGAGCGCGATAATCCCCATGACCCCGAGGCAGTTGCGATCTACTATGGCAAGACCAAACTTGGCTACGTTCCAGGAAACGAGGTCGGCCCACTGTCCTTGATGATGTATTACGGCCACGAGGACGTATTTGAGGCCCGTGTGCAACAGGTTGCCCCCGAGCGCAGCCCGTGGCATCAGGTGCGCGTTGGGCTCTATGTGGTGGATGCTCGCTAGTCGGCAACGGAGGCTGCCATGTTTGATGACGATGACCTGTTCGATCTGACGGATGATCCGTTTGAGTGGGATATGCTACTCGATGACGATGAGTTGGAGCAGGATCGTAAAAAGCGGCAGGACAAGAAAACCCAGGGTGACGCTTCGAAAAAGCAAGACAAGCGCCGCCGCGGACTGTTCGGCGGGCTCTTTGGATAACCGCCGCATCGCTGCGTCTGTATACTTAGCACGAGTTGAACACGTTGCGAAATGAGGACAGAGACGATGATGTGGTTTACCGCCGACCTGCACCTGGGCGATACGAATATCTTGCACGACATGAATCGGCCGTTTGGCTCGGTCGAGGAGATGAACCGCGAGGTCATCGATGCCATCAATGAGTGCGTGGCTGCGGATGACCGCCTCTATATTTTAGGTGACTTTACCTATCGTTTGCCCCTGGCGGAGGCGGTGCGCCTGCGCGAGCGTATCGAATGCCAGAACGTGACGCTCATCCGTGGTAACCATGACGGCGACTGGGAAGATCCCGACGTACCGCAGATTTGGGAAGACGTGCGCGATTACCTGGAGATTGCTCCCGGCTATGCCAAGGGCCATCGTCTGATTATGAGCCACTACCCCATGCTCAGCTGGAACGGCAAGGCACGTGGCGCCATTATGCTGCATGGGCATATCCACAGCAGGGGTGACCGCACCAACGCACGCAACCGCGATCGCGAGCGTCCCATTTATCGCTACGATGTGGGCCTCGACGCCAACGACTACAAGCCCGTAAGCCGAGACCAGATCCTGAATTTCTTTGGACTGTAGCTTGCAAACCGCCACGAAGGGGACAGGCACCTTTGTGGCGGTTCTGGCGCCGTTGCCATTCTGGCAGCGGCGCCTATTTTGTCCGCGCGGCGCGGTAGAGTGTAGGCGGTTGAAATTTGCGTCCATTGAGGAGCTGCTATGAACGAGATCAAGTGCCCGCATTGCGGCGAAGTTTTTAAGGTCGATGCGTCCGGCTATGCGGATATCGTCAAGCAAGTGCGCGATGCTGAGTTCTTGCGTGACCTGGATGAGCGCGTAGCGGCGGCTCGACGCGAGGGCGAGCAGGCGCTGGAGCTTGAGCGCTCGCGTTCGTCAGCCGCTTTGCAGGAGGCAGAGTCTCAGCGCAACGCTCAGCTTGTCGAGCAGAAGAACGCTGCAGCTCAGCAGCTGGCACAAGAAGTCGCCAAGCGCGATGCCGAGCTTGCCGAGCTGCGCGCCAAGCTTGAGGGCGCTTCCGCAGAGCGTGAGAGTGCAAGCCAGCGCGCGGCGGTTGAGGCCCGTGCTGACGCTCAAAAGGAGAATGCCGAGCTTCAGCGCGAAATCGACAATTTGCGTGCGCAGTTGGGGCGCAAAGATGATGAAGCCAGGCTTGCCGAGGCGGCGGCACACAATGCTGCTCAAAACGACCTGTCCGCGCGCGACGCTCAGATTGCCGAGCTACAGGCCAGGCTCGCCGCGGCGGACAAGGCCCAGGAGATGGCGCTTGCCGCTGCCGCGGCAGAGTCGCAGCGTGAGCTCGATGCCGCTCGCAGCGAGGCCGAGCGCGCACTCACTGACTATCGCGCGAAGGTACAAGAGAAGTTTTCCGCCGCAAAGGCTCAGTCCGAGCAAGAGGCCGAGGGTCTGCGTGCCCAGCTGCGCGAGCAGGAACTGATGGCAAAAATGAACCTGTCAGAGGCGGTCGCCGCGGCGGAGCGAGAGCGCGATGAGGCGCGTGCCAAACTGACGAGCGAGCTGGCGGTGCGCGATTCTCGCGAGGAGCAAGCCAAGGCGGCACACGAGCTCGAGCTTGCGCAGGCCAAGCGCGCGAGCGATGACCTGATTCGCTACAAGGATGAAGAGATTGAGCGCCTTAAGGACATGAAGGTTCGCCTGTCCACCAAGATGGTGGGCGAGTCGCTCGAGCAGCACTGCGAGACCGAGTTCAACCGTCTGCGCATGACGGCGTTTCCTAACGCGTACTTCGAGAAAGATAACGATGCGTCCGAGGGTACCAAGGGCGACTTTATCTTCCGCGAGTGCGATGCGAGCGGTAACGAGATCATCTCGATCATGTTCGAGATGAAAAACGAGAACGATGAGACCGCGACCAAGCACAAGAACGAGGATTTCTTTAAGAAGCTCGACCACGATCGCCGCCAGAAAGGCTGTGAGTACGCGGTACTCTGCACGCTGCTCGAGCCCGAGAGCGAGCTTTACAACGCAGGGATAGTGGATGTGAGCTACCGCTACGAGAAGATGTACGTGATCCGCCCACAATTCTTCATTCCCATGATTACGCTGCTGCGCAACGCCGCCATGGGTTCGCTGCGCTATAAGCAGGAGCTGGCGGAGTACAAGCAGCAGAATATCGACGTCACGAACTTCGAGGCCAAGATGGAGAAGTTCAAGAACGACTTCGGTCGCAACTATGAGCTTGCGAGCCGTAAGTTCCAGACGGCGATCGAGGAGATCGACAAGACGATTAGCCATCTACAGAAAACCAAGGAGGCGTTGCTGTCCTCCGAGAACAATCTACGTCTAGCCAACAAGAAGGCTGACGATCTTACCATTCGCAAGCTCACCTGGGGCAACAAGACCATGAAGGCCGCGTTTGACGAGGCGCGCGGGGCTGCGCCAGAGACAAACGATGAGCCAGCCGAGGCGGATTCGTATGAGGTCGAGGATACCGAGTAGGGGATAACGTATCGCGCAAAAAGCGGGGCCGCTGGCGATGTTGCCAGCGGCCCCGCTTCGTTTCGTTCCAGTATGTTCGGCTAGTTCTCGAGCAGGTCCTCGATAAAGCCGACGCGGTAGTTTTTGAAGATGACCTCGCCACCGTCTTGCGTGGCGTCCAGATCGACATCGCCCATGATGCCAAAGTCGTGGTCGCCGTCCTCGTCGGCAAAGATCTGGTGCACGTGCCATACGTGCGCGGTCTTCTCGTCGGACTCGTCGATGGAAAACATCGCGGCGCTGCGGGCATCTCCGTCGGTGAGGATTTCCTCGTGCTGCTCATGGTAGGCATCGAGCGCCTTTTGCCAGCGAATTTCGCTCATGCCCCAGTCGTCGTCGAGCTCGCCCAGGTCGCGAACATGCTCGCGGGCGGCAAGGGTCACGCGGCGGAAGAGCGCGTTGCGCACCAACAGCGTGCAGCCGCGGCGGTCTGCCACGACTTCGTCGATGCCTTGTGGCGGCGCGGCATCGAGGGCTGCCGGGTTGCCGGCGTTCTCCCACTCGTCCACCAGGCTCGAGTCCACCGAGCGCACCACAAAGCCCAGCCACGAGATAATGTCGCGCAGGCGCTCGTCGCGCTTCTCGATGGGCACGGTGCGATCGAGGGAACGGTAGGCCTCGGCTAGGTAGCGCAGCAGAATGCCCTCGGAGCGGGCGATGCCGAGCTTTTGGATATAGCCCTTAAAGTCGCTCGCGCTCTCCAGCATGTCGCGCAGGACGCTCTTGGGCGAGAGCTGGTAGTCGTTGGCCCAAGGTACTTCCTGGCAGTACTTGTCAAAGGCGGCGTCGAGCAAATCCTCGAGCGGCTTTTCGTACGTGACGTCTTGGATGCGTTCCAGACGCTCCTCATAGTCGACGCCGTCAGCCTTCATCTCGGCCATGGCGCGATCGCGTGCGGCGCGCTCCTGTGCACGCAGCACCTGCTTGGGATCCTCGAGCGTTGCCTCGACCATTGAGATTAGATCCATGGTATAGGTCTCGCTCTCGGCATCAAGCAGCTCCAACGCGGCAAGCAAGAACGGCGAGAGCGGCTGATCGAGCGCGAAGTCCTCGGGCAGATCGACCGTCAGCGCATAGTCGATGTCTGGTGCGGCGTCAGTTGGGGCGTCGGGCGCGGGCGGCACCTCGGTACGAACGACGACGCCGGAATCGATGAGCGTGGCGAAGATTTCGTCGGCGCGAACCTCGAGCTTAGCCTTTTCCTCGGGAGTCTGCAGGCTCGTCTCGATGAGGTCGTGTATGCGGGCTCGGGCATCGCCGCCCTGCTCGACCACGCTAATCACCATGGAGTGTGTGATGCGCAGGCGCGGCTTGAGCGTCTCGGGCTGCGTCTCGATCAGGCACTCAAAGGTCTGCTTGTTCCAGGTGACAAAGCCCTCGGGGGCCTTTTTCTTTTTAATCTTACGGAGCTTTTTGGGGTCGTCGCCCGCCTTGGCCATGAGCTTGGCGTTCTCGATCTCGTGCTCCGGGGCCTCGGCGATGACCATGCCCTCGGTATCGAAGCCCGAACGGCCGGCGCGACCGGCAATCTGATGGAACTCGCGGGCGCGCAGACGACGCATCTTGTAGCCATCGAACTTGGTGAGCGCGGTGAGCACCACGGTGTGGATGGGTACGTTGATGCCGACGCCGAGCGTATCGGTGCCGCAGATGACGGGCAGCAGGCCCTGCTGCGCCAAGCGCTCGACCAGCAGGCGATAGCGCGGCAACATGCCAGCATGGTGCACGCCGACGCCGCATCCAAGCAGGCGCTTGAGAATCTTGCCAAAGGCCGTGGAGAAGCTCGTGCCTTTGGCGGCTTCCTTAATAGCCTCGCGCTGCTCCTTGCTGGCGATGCCAAAATTGGCGAGTGACTGTGCCGTCGCAAGTGCGGCATCCTGGCTAAAGTGCACGATATAGAGCGGGGCTTCGCCGCGGCGCATCGCGAGCTCGACGGTGCCCTCGAGGGAGGTCGTCACATAGTCGTAGCTCAGCGGA
The DNA here is from genome assembly GCA_900541665.1 of uncultured Collinsella sp. Classification (GTDB taxonomy): domain Bacteria; phylum Actinomycetota; class Coriobacteriia; order Coriobacteriales; family Coriobacteriaceae; genus Collinsella. The sequence continues at coordinate 55,417 of UQKV01000006.1, read as the reverse complement.
ACAGGACGCGGGGCGTCGACAACCAGGTCGCAAGCGGCGCCGGTGTGCTCCTCGAGCGAGGCGGCGATGGCGGTGACATCGCCGAGCGTGGCACTCATGAGCATAAACTGCGTGTGGGGCAGGGTGAGCAGCGGCACCTGCCAGGCCCAACCGCGGTCGGGGTCGGCAAAGTAGTGGAACTCGTCCATGGCGACGCAGCCAACATCGGCATCTTCGCCCTCGCGCAGTGCGTCATTGGCAAGGATTTCTGCCGTGCAGCAGATGACGGGCGCCTTGGTGTTGATATGCGTGTCGCCGGTGATCATGCCTACGTTATCGCGGCCGAGCACCTGTACCAGATCGAAGAACTTTTCGCTGACCAAGGCCTTGATAGGAGCCGTGTAATAACAGCGCTTGCCCTGCGCCATGCCCATAAAGAGCATGCCCAGCGCGACGAGCGATTTACCCGATCCGGTCGGTGTGCCCAAAATGACGTGATCGCCGGCAGCCAGGTCCATGAGGGCCTCTTCTTGGTGATCCCACAGTTCAATGCCACGGTCGCTCGTCCATTCAAAGAAGCGTTCGAAGGCCTGATCGGGTGTGAGCCACGGTTCGGGCTCGCTGCCGTCCTCGGGCTCCCACCAGGTGGGGGAGAGCGTGCCGAGCGAGCCAAACTCGGCTTCGGTTCCCGTGCCGCCCGAGAATGAGCTGGCGGCTCCGGCACCGGAAACGGTGCTGGCGGCGGTATCTGTCGTGGTCTGTGCCATGTGTTTGCTTTCTCTCGCGATTGTCCGCCAACTATTATGGCGTAGCGGCGGCGCGGGGTGCCAGCGCGCGAGAAAATGCAGGAAATGGGCGCTTGAAGTTAGTGCTCTTGCGGCAGGCGCTTCTTGCCTTTGCGGGCGCGGTTTCTAAAGTTCTCGACGGCTTCTTCCATGCCCAGAGGTACATAGGTGAGCTCATCGAGGTTATCGGGCAGGTAGCAGGCAAGGCTTTGCTCCTGCGCGCGTCCTACTGTGAGCTGTTCGTCGGTTGGCTGCGTGCCGGGTGTGGCGCAGATGCCATAGACAGCGGCGCCCATTTCGCGCGTGCGGCATTCATATTCGGTCTCGGGATGCTCGGGATGGTCGCGGCGAACGTCGTCACTTACCCAAAGCGTGTCGTAGCCGGCCGAGGCAAACTGCCCCAGGGCGTAGTCGCGCAATGGCTTGCTGTCGGTGCGCAGCGTGACGGTGGTGCCGGCTGCAAAGAGCGGGCGGTAGAGCATCAGATGGTCGACATGGACGAGTCGTTTTTTGGCGTACTTGGCCTTGGGCTGCGGCGTGGGAAAGTTGATGGTGATGGCATCGAGCTCGCCTGCGGCAAACAGCTGCGGCAGCGATGCGGCGCCTCGGGGCAGGACGAGTGCGTTGGTCAGTTCCTGCTCGCAGATTTTCTGCGCGGCATAGGCGATACAGATGGGCTCCTGGTCCATACCGATAAAGAGGGTGTTTGGCTCGTGGGCCGCGCGCTCTACAAGGTACGTTCCCTTGCCACAGCCAAGATCCAGGTGAAGGTGTTCAAAGGGCTTGCTGCCAACTGGCGCACAGGCCTCGCGCCAATCTCCGGCATAGATTTCAGGGTTCGTCTCAATCGCATCGGCGTAGCGCTCCAGGCGCTCCTCGAGCACAAAGTTCTTAGGCGTGCGAACGTGGACGGCTCCCATGAGGCTCCTTGGTCATAAGTATGGAACGTATTGCTGCGCGTTCCGTCAATGGGTTGAAAAAGGGGTGGGCATAGTTTGCCCGAAAGACGCGGTGCGGCTCGACGGCGAGTCGTCGGTGCCTACAGGCGCTTGAGAATCACATAGCGGTTGAGATCGCCGCTGCGACCGTCAGCATGGAAGCGCTCAAGCTCGCGCACGGGGACCTCGCCGCTCTTGTAGAACGTACGGACGCCGCGCACCAGGTCGGTGATCTGCTGATCGTCAAAGTGATGACAATAGCGGTAGGCGTGGCGGTCGTTTTGCCAGCCAATGAGGTGGTCACCGGCTTCAAACTGCGCGGAATCGTAACCCTCAAACGGCGGGGTGAGCTCGGCGCGGGCTTCGGCACGAACGGCCTTGCGCGCCATGCGCTCGTCGTTCATAAACTCCCAAAAGCTGATGGCGATGATGCCGCCCGGGCGCGTCTGCCGCACCAGGGCGTCGAGCACGCGCACGCGGTATTCGCACGACGGCACGTGGTGCATAAAACCAAAGCAGACCGAGATGTCAGCGAGCGGGGCGTCGAAAAGCACGTCGGGTGTCTCGGCGGGGTTGAGCTTCATGAGGGCATCGAGCGCGTCGAGTTCCTGGAAGTGCAGGTTGGGAATGCGCAGGGCGTGACCGTGCGCATCGATAGCCAAATCCTGACACGAGTCAACACCATAGAACTCAAACGGGCAGCTGGCATCTGCCGAGGGGTTTGCGCCATCGACGCCCTTGGCGGCAAGTGCGCCGCCGGCGGCAAAGTTTTCGAATCGCATATTGCCGCAGGCAAGATCGAAGACGCGGACGGGATGCTCGATCGTGGCGACGTCGAGCTGTTCGAGCGCAATGTCCATGGTGCGCACCCAGCCGGGCCACGGGGCCTGGCGCGTATCGGAAAAGGAGGCGGAGTGCTCGCGATAGAACGTATTGTTGAGCTGGATGAGCGATGAGGCGAAATCGCGGTTCACGGCGCGGAACTCCCTCCGTTGGCGGTGCGGAATAAACAGTACGACCATACTACCGTTTACGCCGCAACGGGGACAACCAAGCTACGGGTCATTGCTTTGTTTGGACATATTTCCGCAGCTCATATGCACCCGCAACCGCCGGTTGTCAAAAATCTCACTAGAATAGGTGGCATGCTTTTGGCGGTGGCGGATAGATTTTTAACTGTGCAAGGCGCCTTAAGAAGAAAAACGGTCCGGCGGCACGGCTGGCATCACATAGGAGGAACCATGAATGTAGAAACTGCGCAGCGGCTCGCCGACCTTCGTCGCAGCAAGGGTTTTAGCCAAGAAGGGCTCGCGCGAAAGCTGGGGCTGTCGCGCCAGGCGGTCAGTAAATGGGAGCGCGCGGAGAGCTCGCCCGATACCGAGAACCTGATCTCGCTCGCTAAACTCTATGGCGTGAGTTTGGACGAGCTCCTCAATCCGAGTGACGAGATCGAGGACGATATCGAGTTTGAGAACGAGGACCGCGCTCGTCAGCGCGAGGCCGAGGCGGCAGAGCGTGCTCGCACCCATGAGGCGGCGGCGCGCGCTACCGAGGCGGCAACGCAGGCGAGTGATGCTGCGGCCAAGGCGGCGCAAGCGGCAAGCTGGAGTGCACAGGCCGCCAATGCCGCTACGGCGCAGGCGACGAGTGGCGGCGCAGTTGGTTCGACTCCGGTGAAGGGCCCGTTCCAGTCGTTCCCGTATTGGGCCGTGTGCTGGCTGCTGTTCTTTTTACTGATGCTCCTGGTTGGTGTCAGCCCCTTTCCCGCACTGATCTTCTTTACGATTCCCATCTATCACTGGGTGGCGCGTGCGCTCGATGGCGATTGGGCGCGCGGGGATATTCAGGTTGGTCCGGCACCGGTGGCGGTCAGGGCCCAGGGGAAGGATACTTCTGCGGAACCTGATGCTGACGTGGCTACCGCGGCCACCGCTGAGCCATGTGCCAAAGAAGGTGACGAATGATGAAGCTTTCGCATGAATCCAAGCTGCGCCTGGGCGTCGGCATCGGAGCGTTTGTACTGATTATCGGGCTTGTTTTTGGCGTTTCGCGGACTTTGATTCATTTTGATGGCCCGTGGGATCTCGACGATGTTATACCCGGCTTGTCCGGTATGGACGATGTGGTTGATGACGACGATTTTATGAACGATGGCGGTAACTATTCCGCTCGGCCTCAGCAGCTTTCGTGTACGACCTTTGATGCCGATGAGTTTCGCTACCTCGATTTCGATATCGATGCGGCTACGGTGGACGTCAAGGTTGTTGATGGTAACAAGGCTCGCGTTATCGAGCGGGGACGCGTTGCCAATGGTATGGATGCCTCCAAGGCCGCGACGCAGAACATCGCATCCGTCGAGGACTCGACGCTCAAGGTTTCCCAGTTTGGAAGTGATGACGGTAAGGCAATCGATCGCTCAGTTACGGTCGAGCTGCCGCGCCGTGTTGCCGAACATCTGAAGGGAGTCAACGCGCACGTGGGCTCGGGTGATCTGCAGATTGCCGGTGTCACCTGTGATGGTTTCGACCTTTTCCTGGGTGCGGGAGATGTAGAGTTTGCGGGCAGCGTGACTGATGCGCTCAGTGCTGAGGTCGGTTCGGGCGATGTGACGTTCGAGCTCTACCAGGCCCCCGCGAAGTCGATGGACGTGAGCGTGGGCTCGGGCGATGTGGAGATGACGGTTCCGAACTCGACGGGCTTTAAGGCGAGCCTCACCTTGGGCAGCGGCGACTTCGAGAGCGATTTCCTTCCGCTTGGCTACGACGGCGAGACCGTTTTGAATCTTGAATTCGATAACGGCGATAAGTCTGCCACGTATCGTTTTGAGGTCGGTTCGGGCGACATGTCGTTTGATCCGGAGTGACATGAGGTTTTCGGAGATCGGTACATATAGGCATGCTGTTTGATGAAGGCGCCGAAGCCGAGATTGGCTTCGGCGCCTTTGCCTTTACAATGGGGGCATGGAACAGATTATCTTGAACATACTCGAGGCTCTGCGTCGCGGCGAGACCGTGGACGACAAAGCGCTCGTCAAATTGATACATGCCGAGGCGCGCCGCGAGGGTGCCGACAAACGCGATTTGGCCAAGCGCCGTCTGCTGCCGTTCTACCAGCGGGTTAAACGTGAGGAGCCGGCTCGGTGGGCTGCGTGGAATGTCGATTCCGATCTGGAACGTCAACTGCTGCAGGTGCTGCGTATGAAGCCGCGCCGAACGGCCTCGGGTGTGGCGACCATTACCGTCATCACCAAGCCCTGGCCGTGCTCGGGCGATTGCCTGTTTTGCCCCAACGACCTGCGCATGCCCAAGAGCTATCTGCATGCTGAGCCGGCGTGTGCCCGTGCGGAGCAAAACTGCTTCGATCCGTATCTGCAGGTGAGTGCCCGTTTGACGGCGCTTTCGCAAATGGGGCATGCGACCGATAAGATCGAGCTCATTGTGCTTGGCGGTACCTGGAGCGACTATCCGGAAGGCTATCAGACATGGTTTATGTCGGAGCTCTTCCGCGCGCTCAATGACGATGCCGTGGCCGGCGTGGCGGCCAACCCCATGTTGGCGCGTCCGGGTATCAGCCGTGCCGAGGCGGGGCGCCTGCTCGACGATGCTCCTGCCAATGCGCTGCCGCCGGTGGTGGCGGAGCGACGCGAACGCTATCGCGCTGCCGGTATTGCGACCGATGAGGTTGAGCTTGCGAGCGGTGTTACCGACGAGCAGGGGCGTGTGGATGCTACCGTGGGTGGCTATAACCGCGCGGTGCGTCGTCTGTACGGCCCCGGCACGCCGTGGGGCGAGGTCGCCGAGTGGCAGACGGCCACGATGGAGGAGCTTGAGCGTCAGCAGCGCATCAATGAGACGGCGAAGCATCGCGTGGTGGGGCTCGTTATCGAGACGCGCCCCGATGCTGTAACGCCGCAGGCCCTCACGCTTATCCGCCGCCTGGGCTGCACCAAGATCCAGATGGGTATCCAGAGTCTCGACCAGCACCTGCTCGATATCAACGAGCGTCGCATTTCGGTGGCGCAGATCGAGCGGGCGTTTTCGCTTGCGCGCCTGTTTGGCTTTAAGATCCACGCGCATTTTATGCTTAACTTGCTGGGCGCCACGCCCGAGGGGGACAAGCGCGACTACGAGTGCTTTATGACCGAGGGGGCCTTTATGCCCGACGAGGTCAAGGTCTACCCGTGTGCGCTCATCGAGGGCTCGCGTCTGGTGGGCTGCTATGAGCGCGGCGAATGGCGCCCCTATACCGAGGAAGAGCTGCTCGATGTGTTGGCCGACGATATCGTGGTGACGCCGGCGTTCTGCCGCATCAGTCGCATGATCCGCGACTTTAGCTCCGACGACATCATGGTGGGCAACAAGAAGCCCAACCTGCGTCAGCTCGTCGAGAACCGCTTGGCGGCTCGTGGAGAAGGCGCGGTGGTGCGTGAGATTCGCTATCGCGAGATCAGCACGGCGGGTGCCGACCTGGATGAACTGTCACTTGATGAGGTCGCGTACGAGACTCCGGTGACGCACGAGCGCTTTTTGCAGTGGGTGACGCCGCAGGGCAAGATCGCGGGCTTTTTGCGCCTGTCGCTGCCCGACCATTCGTTTGTTGCCGCGCATGCGGACGAGTTGCCGACGACGCCGAACGAGGCGATGATTCGCGAGGTGCACGTGTATGGCATGGCGGCACGCGTGGGCGATCAGGGCCAGGCGGCGCAGCATCACGGGCTGGGGCGTTTGCTCGTAGAGCGTGCGTGCGAGATTGCCCGAGATGCGGGCTATGCGCGCATCAACGTGATCAGCGCGATCGGTACGCGCGAGTACTATCGCCATCTTGGATTTTATGACCATGGCCTTTATCTGCAAAAGGAGCTCTAGATGAACAAGCCGAGTGTTTCTGCCGGCGTCGTTGCCGGCGTTGCTCTGGGAGCCGCGGCGCTTGGTGCGGCCGCTGTCGCTGTTCGTGCTGCCTGTCTGCAGGTTGCGCGAACCCGCAATGGGTTGGCGCGTGTGAAGCGCGTGCACGACGAGGGCGGCGACGAAGTCCGCGTATTGGTGCAAGGCGGCGTCTACCAAAGTGCGAGTTACGTTGGCGAGCGCTGGGCGGAGCCCGTCTTTGCGTACTATCGTGCGTTTGACGACGTGTTTGAGGCCGAGGATGCAATGCGTGACGCTTACGGTCACGGTATCGACCGCATGCTTATGCTGGGCGGCGGCGGGTTTGCCTATTCCAAGCTTGCGCTGATGTCGCACGAGGGCTTGCGCATGGATGTTATCGAGTATGACGGAGAGATTACACGCCTGGCGCGCCGTTGGTTCTACCTGGACGAGCTGGAGCGCGCGGTGGGCGACCGCTTGCGGGTGATTACCGCTGAGGCTCGCTCGTATCTGGGTGTGACGAGCGTGGGGCATCGTCGCTACGACGTCGTTGTGAGCGATTGCTTTGGCGGTGCCGAGCCCGTGCGCGAGCTGGCGACCGTTGAGGCGCTGCGTCTGGCGCGGGGTAGCTTGAACCCGGGCGGCATCTACGTTGCCAATATCGTGAGCGCAAACGAGGGGAGCGACGTGACGTTCCTGCGCGACTGCGCTGCCACGGCACTCGAGGTATTCGCCCGTGCCTGGGTGGTCCCATGCGGCGATACGGAGTTCGGCGGCGAGGAGAACTACCTGCTCATCGCCAGCGACGGCGACTATGCCTTTGCCGAAACCGTGCCCTTCGACACCGACTTCCTCGGCACCGTCCTTCACGACAAATAAGTCTCCCCGTCCCAAAAAGACTGGTCTTAGGCGTGGTCGCGCCAGCCGAGAACGCGCTGTTTCATGCCTTCGATGTCGAGCACGCCTTCGGCAAAGCCCTTGCGCACGAGCTCTTCTGGAACGAATTCGTCGTACCGATCAAAGTAAGGCACCTCGCCGGGATAGACGAGGTCGATGGGGCTGAAGTCTTTCTCGGCCTCGGCGGCGAGCACTTCAAAGAACGTCTCCTCGTCGGCCTTCATCTTAAACTGCATAAAGTACGGGCGTGACGGGTCGAGTCCGTGAAGGCCCAACTCAGCGGCGCATTTGATTTTAAGCATGCGCTCGAGTGCTAGGAAGGCGTAGCTGCCCAACCAGGGGAAGAGCACCCAGGTGTCGCCACCCAGGTTGATGAGCGGCTTAGTTCCCGCGCCCGAAATCTCGGCGGTATGACGAGCCTGCGCCAAGCGAGCCCGTGCGTTACCCATGAGGTACGGATATGTCGCGTGCTCGTTGAGCGTCTTGCGCATGCGCTCGAGTACGTGTGTATTGATGTCACCGGGGCAGTCGCCAAAGTAGGCCGGCACACGGCCCTTGACCTGCGTGGCAAAGACGGTGTGGCGCTTCCAGTCCACTTCCTCGACAATCCAGCAGTGTCCGGCGATGGCGATGCGCTCACCGGGCGGAGGGGGATTGACGATCGTGCCCAACTCGGCCGACTCGCTGCGAACGGTGAACTCCTCGTTTTCCTGGAACACGGCGTAGAACTTAAAGTTGTTAATGATGCGCTCGCCCGCGAGACCCACGATGAGCCCGCCGCCCTCGGTGACTTGGATATGGTCGATCTTAATGAGGTGACGCAGCAGTACGCGATAGTCATCGGCCGAGATGCGATGGAAGTAGCTGAGCGTGAGCACGCGCTGGGCAAGCTCTGCCGGCGTGAGCTCTCCGGTGCTGGCAAGCGTCGACATGGTCTGGTGATAGAGCAGGCTGTAGGGGAGTCGATCGAGCTCGGGCGGCTCGACCCACTTTTCCTCGCGATAGAGTTGTACGAGCGCGATGCCCTGCAGGAGTTTCCAAGGAATGGTCTCGGGCATCATCGTGCGCGGCTCGGGTTCTTCCTCGCGCATGACAAACCACATCTCGGGCGGAAGGTCGCGACGGCCTGTGCGCCCCATGCGCTGCAAAAAGGAACTGACGGTAAACGGCGCATCGATCTGAAACGCACGCTCCAAGCGGCCGATATCGATACCGAGCTCCAGCGTAGAGGTGGTGACGGTTGTCTGTGCCTGCTCCTCATCGCGCATGAGTTCCTCGGCCGTCTCGCGCAACGATGCCGAAAGATTGCCGTGATGAATGAGGAAACGGTCGGGCTCGTGCCGGTTCTCGCAGTAGCTACGCAGCATGGAGCACACGGCCTCTGCCTCCTCGCGCGAGTTGGCAAAGACCAGGCACTTGCGGCCGCGCGTATGCTCAAAGATATAGCCCATACCGGGGTCGGCGTTGTCGGGCGCCGTGTCGGTGGGGTTGAGAAGCGCCTGCTCGGTCGCTCGTGGGATGTCGACTTCGCCCTCGGGGGCCGAGGAAGTGCGACGGTCTTTGGGAGCGGCTTTGCCTCGTGCCCGCTCACGACGTTGACGGCGCTCCTCTTGTGTGAGCTGTCCGCTGTGACGCATGTCTTGTCCGGACGCGGGCAGCGCCGCGGGTGCCGCTGCCTCAATGCGCTCGCATGCAAGCACTTCGGCCTCTTGAGGACCCATGCTCTCGAATTCTCGTTGCTGAGCCTGGGGGCCAGAGTTGTAGAAGTGCTCCATGGAGATGCGCCACACGCGGCGCGGTTCCTCAAAGCGGGGGATAACGCAGTCGCGTCCCGTGCCCTGCGAGAGAAAGGCACCCGTGCGCTCGGGGTCGCCGATGGTGGCCGAAAGGCCAATGCGGCGGGGCTGCACGCCCGCCATGCGCGAGAGGCGCTCGATAAGGCAGAGCGTCTGACCGCCGCGGTCGCCGCGCATGAGCGAATGAACCTCGTCGATGACGACGTAGCGCAGGTCGCAAAACATGCGCGGGATCGCCATGTGCTTATGGATCAGGAGCGCCTCGAGCGATTCGGGCGTAATCTGAAGGATGCCGCTCGGCTTTTTGATGAGTTTGGCCTTGTGTGACTGCGAGACATCGCCATGCCAGTGCCAGACAGGGATATCGGCCTCTTCGCATAGGTCGTTGAGGCGGACGAACTGATCATTGATGAGTGCCTTGAGGGGGCCGATATAGAGGGCGCCAACGCTTGCGGGCGGGTTCTCCCAAAACTCGGTCAGGATGGGAAAGAAGGCTGCCTCGGTTTTGCCGGAAGCCGTGGATGCCGTCAGGAGCACATTGTCCTGCGTATTAAAGATGGCGTCTGCCGCTGCAACCTGGATAGAGCGCAGACTCTCCCAATCGTGGGAGTAGATGAAGTCTTGGATAAACGGGGCGTAGCGGTCAAAGGCGTTCACGGGGCCTCCTTTCAAAAACGAATCTCTCAACGCGGTGGGCAGTGGCTTGCTGCATTACTGCCTCGACGTTTGCCCAGATAAAACCTGCCAAAATAAACCTGTCCCTTTTTGGCAGGTTAGATGGTGAATTCGGCGAAGTTACGGTCGCCGCCTGCGGTGCCGGTGTCGCCTGTTGCGGCTGTCGGCGCCAGCGCGTCGCCACCAACGCTTTGCAGCAGCTCCGCCACATTTGCATCGGGGTTCTGACACAGGATATCGAGCAGCTCGATAAAGTCACGAATGACTTCACGCGGCGTCAGATGCGTGTCGGCTCCCACACGACCGAACTCGATCTTGAGGAAGTCCACCAAGTCGTTCTCGGTAAGCGTGGGCGACCAGCCAAAGTAGCCGGCGTGAATTTGCATGAGTTTTTCGATCAGCACCAGCAACTCCTCATAGGTGAGTGGCTGCAGGCGGATGATGGGCGCGAGCATGTCCTTAAGGTCCTCGCGCGCAAAGCGGCCCTGAGCGAGTCGGCTGCGCAGGGCCTCGTAGGAGAACACGCCTCGGCGGCGGTCTTCGATGGAGGTTGGAGTACCGCCCATGATCATGCCCAGGTACTGCGCCTTGCCCTGGAGCGTGTCGTTGTACATAGTCAGGATCTTCTCGTAGTTGTATTGGCGCGTGATCGCGTTGGGAATCTTGTACAGATTCACGAGTTCGTCGATGAGCACCAGCATGCCCTTGTATCCGCTGCAGACCAAAAAGCGTGCAATGAGCTTAACGTAGTCGTACCAGTCGTCATCGCTGATGATGGTCGAGGAGCCCAGCTCAGCGCGTGCCTCGCTCTTGGTGCGGTACTCGCCGCGAATCCATTTGGTCACGCGGCTCATAGCCTCTTCATCGCCCTCGGATACGGCCATGCGATAGCGGCGGAGCATGCGGGTGAAGTCGAAGCCGTGGACCATCTCCTCGAGCGGGGCCAGTTGGGTATTGACGACTGACTCGTTGACGTCGGCACACGAGGCGACCCAGCGATCCAGAATAAGGTTGAGCGCACCGCCCTCGGGGCGCGTCTTGGTCGATATGTTGCGGATGAGCTCGCGGTAGGTGGCAAGGCCCTGCCCCTGACCGCCTTGCAGGCGGCGCTCGGGCGACAGGTCGGCATCAGCGACGACGAATCCCTCGCCCATGGCGTGCGTGCGGATGGTCTGGAGCAAAAAGCTCTTGCCGGCGCCGTAACGACCGACCAGAAAGCGGAAGCTCGCGCCACCGTCGGCGATGAGACTCAGATCGGTGAGCAGGGCGCGGATCTCGACCTCGCGCCCTACGGTGATGTAGGGAAGGCCGATGCGCGGGACCACGCCGCCCTTGAGTGAGTTGAGAATGACGGCGGCGACGCGCTTGGGCACGCGGGGTGCTGCGGATGCGATATCACTCATAGTCTAGGTATCCTCTCACGTCTGCTTCGTAATCCTCGATAATTTGCGGTCCTGCCGCGCCGAATTCGATAACGGTGTCTCCCACCAGGTCAAAGAGCGCCTCGTTGATGCTGTCGACGAGCATGTCTTCGCTTTGGCCCGAGTGCGCCACTGCCGATGTCGCTTGCGCTGCGTTTTGCTCGAGGAGCGCGCGAAGGAAGGTATCTTCGGCGGGAGCGAGTTTGTTTGCAGCTTCGGTGGGCGCGGGCGTTACGGGTGCGTCCACTGACGCGAGGAGCGGCGCCACGACGCCAAACTCTTCGGTGGAGACAGTCGGCTCGTCGGGTTCGTCTTGCCGTATGGTCATCTCGCCAGGTTCGGCAGTCATGCCGGGTGCAGACTCGGTGTTCGGTTGCTCTATAAGCGTCGCCTCGGCTTCCACAGGTGCACCGTCCTCGCGTTCCTCGTCGATCAAAAGCGCTTCGCGCGTTTGCGCAGCAGCGCTCCGAATGTGCCCCAGCTGAGTCAGGTCGATATCGATCTTGACGGGCTGGTGTGCGGCATCCCATGAAAGCCATGCCACAATCTCGTCATCGATAATCTTGGCCAGATATTTGGGGACCTTTTCTTCCTTAAGGGGATGGGCGGGGTCCAGCGCCAGGCGCAGGCGTTGGTCGCAGGCGCGCATCATTTCACCGAGCTTGCTGCTCTTTTGCCTACTACCGTGGATACGCATACATTCCCAAAAGCCGTTTTGGCAACGGTAGATATGGATAGGATCCAGGCGGTATTCGCAGTCCTCGTGGCGCTCGGGCGCAAAGAATACGGCCGAGGCAAACATGGTGTAGGGCATGGCCGTCTCCTCCCCAAATAAGCTCGCCACGATGCCGGTCTTTCGGTGCGTGTCATAGTAGCGCGCCATACGGACATACACGGCGCACGCCACGTGGCGCAGATCGCGGTGGTGGCTGCGGTCGAGCCGCGAGTTACTTAGGTTGTACGTGGAGAGGGCGTTGATGGCGGCCATGAGTCGCTCCTCGCGCACCTCATCGGGTGGAAGGGGGAGCGTGGGCTCGGAGGTTTTGCGACGCTTAGGGGTCTGGCCGGACGGTGCCGGCGCTGGCACAAGGTCTCGTGCCGCGTGCCGCAGCTCGATAAGGGCATTATCGAACATGACGGTTTTAGAGTCACGAAGCAGCTTGGGGTCGAGCGCGTGGAACACGGCGTAATCCTGAAGCCACACGCGCGCAAACCGGTCGATGCCGGGCTCGAAGGCGCGGTAGGCATCCCAAAAGGCCTTGATCTTGTTAAAACCTTCGAGCGGATCATCTACGCCAATGCCGCAAATCAGCTCATAGAGATACAGAAAGGCAAAGGATGTAGACGTTTCCTCGACGGTTCCGCGGCGCACTTGGGCACGCCAGGTAAAGTAGCCGCGCAACTGTCGATCGCTCATGGCATTGTAGGTGGGAAAGTACGACTTAAAGGTGCCGTTGTAGGGGCAGTCGTCCTCAAAGTCGGCCATCAGCAGGCCTTGGCGGTAGAAAAGCTCGGCTTCCGAAAGCCAGCGACCCGCGCCGCCTTTAGGGTCATCCTGCCAGCGCGATATCTCGCGCATCTTGCGGTATTGGTCGGGGAGGAAATTCTGCATCTGTCGGCCGGTTTTGAGAATCGGCTCGTCTGCGTAGACTTCGTTTGAGAAGCGGGCGGACTGATGGGTCCGGGCCTCGGCCATAATGCGCTCGATGAGCATCTTGATGTCCTGGTCGGCCACCGCTTCTCCTCTCCTAACGCAGCTTCGGTGACCTCATATCATAGCACAGCATCAAACAGGTGTTCGAGATACTGCTGCGTAGATAGATTTTAGAACAGGAGGGCGTAGATGACGGCGATGACGACGGAGGGGAGCATATTGGCCGTGCGGAAGGTCTGAGGACGGATGAGGTTGACGCCGACGCAGAAGATGAGCATGGAGCCTACGAGCGAAAGGCTGTCGAGGGCTGCTGTAGTCATGATGGGGGAGAGTGCGCCGGCAAACAGCGTGATCGTCCCCTGGAACACGGCGACGGGCAGGGCGGAGAAAATGCAGCCGCGGCCAAGCGACGCCGTCATGGTGCAGACGATGATGCAGTCCAATGCGCCTTTCAGGGCAAGCGTGGACCAGTCGCCGAGCAGGCCGTCTTGGATTGATCCCACGATAGCCATGGCACCGATACACACGGTGAGTGAAGTCGAGACAAAAGCGTTGGTGAACTCGTTATCGCCCTCACTGCCAGTCTTGCGCTTGAGCCATTCGCCAAGGTTCTCGATGGCGGCTTCCAAGTTGACGGCCTCGCCGATGAGCGAGCCGAGGGCGAACGAGACAATGAGCATGGTGGTACCGGTGGTCGCCAGCGCCTCCCCATCGATAAGGAGCATCTTTTGCATGGTGCCGCCAAGGCCGATAAACAGGACGCACAGCCCCGATGCTTTCATGAGCGTGTCTTGGATGCGCGGTGTAATGAAGCGGCCGCCCGCTAATCCCAAAAGACCGCCCGCAACTAAAAGCACAACGTTGATGATTGTTCCCAAGCCCGGCATGAGCCCTCCTGTATTGATGCCAACGTGGCAATCGTAGCAGAACGAAATGCGATGCACATCGCGACTCATCTAATACGTTATATAAGTGGTATTAGGGATGGTGCGCAGCATTTTAGCCTCAGGTGGTTGTCGGGACATAGGGATAGTAGTCAAAGCGCAGCGTCATAAGCCGCTGTGGGGATTCAATAGCCGCGGCGATGATATTGGCATCGCGGGCACGATCAAACCCTACGAGTTCGATCTGATACGAGACGTCTTGCATAATGTCCAGACGTCGCCAGGCTAGGAGTGTGCCGCCATCGAATTCCAAGGTCTTGCCTCCGTCTGGGGCAACGGCGTATAGACGCAGTTTGGCGGTGGTTACAGGGTCGACAACCGTGACCTTTTTAATTTCGTTTCGAGTATTCTTGGCGCCCAACAAGGTGAGCAGTGTTGGGGCCACGACCTCGCCCGATGGCAAAAAGACGACTTCGATGGATTCGGGAAATGCGATGATGGCCGACTTGCGGACGGGCTGATTGGCGACGGCAACTTCGATGTTCGCAGCGTCGATGACCTCTGTGTGGTCGAGCGCGGCAAGCACGCAGCAGTTACCCTCATCAATTTCTTGAGGATCAGCAAGCCCCAGACTGTCCGCGAGCTCGGGGTCGTTTGGAACGGCAGCGGGCTCATTCGATGCTTCGAAAGAAGCTGGGACGCTGTTTGTCGGCGACGGCGTGTCGCCCGCACCTGCTTCTTTGTCCGCGCTCTCTTCTTGTATGGTTGCGTTGATGGGTTCGTCGTTTGAGGGGAGCGTCTTGGCGTCAAGCGCGGAGGGGAGAATTCCGATGGCTCCTGATCCGTTCCACTCCATTTCGAGAAGCGCCGGGTCGGCAAGAATGCGTTGCCTGCTTTGCGCGTGGGCATCGATTTCAATAGGGCCTGCCTCTATCCCTCGTGTAAGGCTGAGTGATCCGGCCGGCTTCTCGAAATGAGCGTCTGTGTCTTTGGTACTGACGGCGTAGAACAGCAGGGACGCTTCTCCCGCCGCGATGGCATCGGTACCGGCTTTGGTCAGCCGCAACGATGCCGTGAATGAGAGGGTGGGCTGCGCATCATCTGCATTCGCGGCGGCGCAGCCCAGACATATACCGCCTCCTTTCTCAAAAAACGTACCGTCGAAGGCGACCTTCGCTCCGTTCGCCGAGTCATCGACCGAAGCGATGTCGATGCGCAGCTCTAAATTGCATGGATCGCCATCCGCATCGAGCACAACCGAGCGCCACGTGCAGACGGCGCACCCCGCCTGGGAGCCGTTTGCCTTGTTCGAACGCTTGATATCCACGACTATCGAGCCGTCCGTATTACGACGAAGGCATCCCGAGGTTGAGATCGCGGCCTGTGCGATTGAAAAACGCTCGCACGCAATGGTACTCGACGGATTTGGGGCGGAACTCAGGGCTGCTGGTAAGGAGTCTGCCATGACGGGAGTCGCCCAAGCGGCGACAGGCGTTCCGGTTGCGAGCGCGCCGCAAAGTGCGACGACGGGCAAAAGGTTCTTCGATGCCATGGGGTCTCCTTAGCTAATTTAGTGCGGCCTGTCCGTGTTTTGTTTCTGGCTGCGTTTGATGTGCAGACCGAGGCCGGCGGTTCCCGCGCCTGCTGCTGCGGCGCCTGCTGCCAAGAGCCATCGTTTGTCGCCTGTCTGCGCCAACGGTTCCTCGCGGTCGCCGCGGTCGAGCTCCGAGAGGTCGACCGTCACTTGCGTGGCGGCCTGCGCCTGTTCTTGCTGGGCAAAGGCCATGGCTGGCCCAAACGCTAGGATGCTGACGGCGGCGGCCAGGGCGACAGCCTTATGCCGTGTGCGCACCGGGCTCGACCGTCCAGGTGATCGTTGCAACCTGATCGCCTTCGCCGGTTACGCGGAAGATGTCGCGCGTGACGCGGGCGACGTTTCCGCTTGTCTTGAGCTTAATTTTGTCTGTGCCGCCGGCAATGCCCTGGTAGCCCATGTCGAAGGCTGCGTTCTTGGAAAGATCGAGGCCCGTCCCCTGCATTGCGGCGCTGGCGTTCTGGAGTGCGCCGTCGGGGCCGACTTTAAAGTCGATGGAGTTCTGCGCGGTTCCGGCCTTGGCGTCGGCGGCAATGGTCCAGGTGTTCATGGCGTCGATCTTCATGTTGGTGACATGGATGCCGTAGGCCGAATGATTGTCGATGGTGGTCGCGTCTTCTGAGGGGCCCTGAAGCGTGCCGTCGGCCTTGGCGACGAAGGGAATAACCGTCGGAACTTTGAACTCAACGTTGTCGATTTCGGTCCTGACCATTACTTTCGTGGTTCCAACGCGCCCGGCTGCCATAGCTGGCGTCGGGGCGGCGCCCATTGCGAGCGCGAGCGCGAGCCCTGCGCCCACGACGAGCGCTCTGGCTCCGTCCATGTTCCTGGTGATGTCCATGGTCATTCCTTTCTATTCGCCGCGGGCCGTCCCCGCGATGATTGGACGAATGCTGGTGAATTGCGTGCGGTGCCGCGTCGGCCGGAAAAGCTAGTTCTCGGCTTGCTCAACCCGTACCTTGACACGTGTCGGATTGCCGTGGCTGTCGAGGGTCTTGGCATCGAGTGCTTGGATCTCGATGTACGCCTCGCCTTCTTTGATGTCGCCGGCGGGGCATGTCTCGATTGTCTTGCCGGTCTCGACCACACCGGATTCGTACATGGTCTCGTCGTTTTGGATGACGCGGAATCGCTGGGGAAATTTATTGTCTTGGACGTTTTGGACGTTGACGCGCAGCTTGCCGTCCTCCTGCAGCTGGGCGACCGGTGCGACCGAAATCGTCATCATGTTGTCGCGGACGATAGCGTCGAGCTCATCTTGGATTTCCTGACGCGTTTTGCCCTCCGCCGTCGTAACCGAAGCGCCCGCCTCGGGTACGGGCTGCGACTGCCAAGCGTATAGTCCTACGGCGACAAGGGCGCAGACGATGGCCAAACAGGCAACGATGAGCTTCTTGCGACGACCCAGGCCTGCAAAGCAGGGCGGCTTCTTTGCGCTCATGCGGCATCCTTGGCGGTATAGATGCGCGCAAAGGTGGACGGATCCGCTCCAAAGAGCATGTGAAGCATCAGGCGGCGCGAGTAGACGAGCTCTTCGAAGTCGGGAGGGAGCTCGATGTCGTGGAAATGCGCGATATGGTGGGCGAGCGCCGAGAACGACTCGGGGTCGCAGATCACATCGGTGGTAACGTGGTAGACCGTCGTATCGGGGAATGCCTCTTCGTCGAAAGGCAGGAGATGGGGATCGTCGTCGACTTCGATGGCGATGCCGTACTGGGGCCAGTAATATGCCATGGGAACCTCCCTGCTTCTTGGGCCAAAACTTCTATCGGTTTTGGCTGTCGACGCCGACCGTATCAGCCGCTACTTGACCAATTTCTGACCAAATGCTTGACGGATTGGCGTCTCCGCAGGTAAAGGGCGGCAAAAAATACTCCAACTTTTTTCGAGCGACATTTACGCGATCGGCGACGGCGGGGCGATATGTGCCAAAAGCATCGTCTGCCGAGGAAACCTTGCCGTTCGCCGAATTGCGCGAACGTAAAAAACGCCAATTATGGAGACGGTCTCGAACACGTCGACGAAACGATGCGGTAACATCTCCCTGCAAACACTGTAGTTAGCTAAAGGGGGAGTTCGCGTGTCTGCAACCATTAAACCCTTCACCGACGAGTTCGAAGAGTATGGTCGCGATGAGTCTCGCGCATCGGGTGAGGCCTCGAGCATCTCGTTTCCGATAACGGAAGACGAGGTCCGCGCCATTTTGGGAAAGCTCCATGCCGAGCGTGTCCCGGTAACGGTTCAGGGCGCCCGAACCGGCCTTGCCGCCGGTGCCGTGCCCCACGGCGGGCATATCCTCAATACTTCCCGTATGAATCGCTACTTGGGCCTTCGCCGCGATGAACAAGGTCAATTTCTGCTGCGCGTGGAGCCGGGCGTTGTGCTCTCGGAGCTGCGCAAGCAGCTGAGCAGGAAGGTGCTGCCGACTGCTGGTTGGGACCAGGCATCGCTTGAGGCCTACGAGGAGTTCCAAGAGGCCCCTGAGCAGTTCTTTCCCACCGATCCCACCGAGGCGTCTGCCTGTCTGGGCGGCATGGCGGCATGCAACGCCTCCGGCGCCCGCAGCTACGCTTACGGCCCCATGCGCCCGCATATCGCGGGACTCCACGTTGCGCTGGCTGATGGCGATTTGCTTGAGCTTCAGCGCGGCGAGGCTTTTGCCCAGGGCCGCCACCTGTCGCTCGTGACGGCAGAGGGCCGTGCACTCGAGCTCGATCTTCCTGACTACACCATGCCCAAGACCAAAAATGCCTCGGGTTATTTTGTTGCGGACGATATGGACGCCATCGACCTCTTTATCGGCGCTTGCGGCACGCTCGGCGTTATCACCGAGCTCGAGATTGCCCTGCAGGCGGCGCCTGCGGTCGTTTGGGGCGTGAGCTGCTTCTTTGACAGCGAAGACAAGGCCGTGTCCTTTACCGATTCCGTGCGCCCCGTCCTGTCCCATGCGGCTGCCATCGAGTACTTCGATGCTGGCGCCCTGGATATCCTGCGTCGTCAGCGTGAGCAGTCGACCGCGTTCGCCTCGCTGCCGGCGCTCGATAAAGACGCCAAGGTCTGTGTCTACGTGGAGCTCGACTGCGACGACGAAGTTCAGGCGACTGAGGAGCTGTATCACTTGGGGTGGGTACTGGAGCTTGCGGGCGGCAGCGACGATGCGACATGGGTCGCGCGCACCGAGGTCGATCGCGAGTGTCAGCGATTCTTCCGCCATGCGGTGCCCGAGAGCGTCAACATGCTCATCGACGAGCGTCGCCGCACGGATCCCACCATCACCAAGCTGGGATCGGACATGTCGGTGCCCAACGCGTGCCTTGCCGATGTCGTTGCGCTCTATCGCCGCACGTTGGCCGAAAGCGGGCTTGAATCTGCTGCCTGGGGACACATCGGCAACAACCATCTGCATGTGAACATCCTGCCGCGCGATGCGCAGGACTACCGTCGCGGTGGCGAGCTGTTTGCCCAGTGGGCTGCGGAGGTAACGGCTATTGGCGGTGCCGTTTCTGCCGAGCACGGCGTCGGCAAGATCAAGGCGGGCTTTTTAGAGACGATGTACGGTCACGAGGCCATGGTCGAGTCGGCGCGGCTTAAACTCCAGCTCGATCCCGACGGGCAGCTGGGTCGCGGCAACCTGTTTTCGGAGAAGCTCTTGGATGAGCTCGTCCAGAAAGGGGGCGCGTGAAGATGAGCGATTTCCATATGGTGGTGTGCGTCAAGGCGGTGCCGGGCAGCACCGAGGTCAAGATGGACCCCAAGACCAATACCATCGTGCGCGATGGCAAGCAGGCGGTCATTAATCCCTTTGACGCGAGTGCTTTGGAATGCGCGCTGGCGCTGAAGGACGAGTTTATCGGCTTTGGCATGGATGTGCGCGTGACGGTGGTGTCGATGGGCATCCCCGCGACCGAATCGCTGCTGCGCGACTGTATCGCCCGCGGTGCCGACGACGCGCTGCTGCTGACCGACCGAGCCTTTGCGGGCGCCGATACCCTAGCCACCACCTATGCCCTCAAGTGCGGCATCGAGGCGCTCGACGAGGACTTCGACCTGCTCATCTGCGGCAAGATGGCGGTGGATGGCGATACGGCCCAGATTGGTCCCGAGCTTGCCGGTGCCTTTGAGATTCCCTGTGTGACCGACGTGAGCTGCGTGCAGAGCGCGGGCTTTACGACGTGTGGCTCGCTGGCGCTCGTTCACGGATGCGATGCCGGCGAGGAGACGGTGTGTCTTGAGATGCCGTGCGCGATGACGGCTGCCAAGGAGATTGGCCAGTTGCGTATGCCGAGTATTGCCGGTATTCGCGCGGCGGAGGAGGCGGACGTGCGCGTGGTCAGTGCCGCCGACGTGAACGCCGACCCCGCGCGTTGCGGTCTTGCCGGGTCGCCGACACAGGTCGTGCGCTCGTTTGTGCCCGACCGTGACCAAACGTGCGAGGCCGTTGAGGGGACGGCGTCCGAGCAGGCGGTAGAACTTGCCAAGATTATCGAGGGGATGGCATAGATGAGCGGACTGATTATCGATAGCGAAGCCTGTATCGGCTGCGGTCGCTGCGTTCGCGCCTGTGCCTCGGGCGGCATCGTAGTGGAAGGCGAGCGACCCAGCCGATGCGCCCGCGTAACCGACGGCTGCATCCTATGCGGTGGGTGCGTCGACGCCTGCCCTGTCAACGCTATCTCGATCGAGCGTGACGAGGCCGCCGGCGCGGTTGACCTCGATGCGTATCGAGACATTTGGGCATTCGTGCAGACCGACGAGCACAACGCCGTGGCTCCCGTGGCCTACGAGCTCATGGGCAAGGGGCGCGAGCTTGCCGATGCTCGCGGCTGCCGTCTGGTGGCACTGATCGGCATGAGCCCCGAGGGTTCGCTCAGGGATCTCGAACACCTGGTTTGTGCCGGCGCGGACGAGGTCCTGGCCTGTCGCGACGAGCGCCTGCGCCAAAACGATGCGGAGGTCTACGCCCGCTTGATCTGCGATTTGGTAGCCGAACGCAAACCCGAGGCCATCTTATACGGTGCGACCGCTTTTGGTCGCGAACTGGCACCCGGCGTTGCCGTGCGCTTGCAGACGGGCCTTACGGCTGACTGCACCGTACTTTCGATGGATACGGAGACGGGACTGCTGCAACAGACGCGTCCGGCGTTTGGCGGCAACCTGATGGCCACCATCGTCTGCCCCAATCATCGTCCCCAGATGGCAACGGTTCGTCCCGGCATCTTTAAGGCGCCCGACTTTGACTACGACCGCTCTGGCACGATCACCCAGATATCGCTTGCGGATGATGCTAAGGCTCGTGTCGAGATTTCGATTCCCGCCGAGGAGTGGGGGCAGCAGGCTTCGATCGCCGATGCCGAGCGCCTGGTCGTGGTGGGTCGCGGCATTGGTTCCAAGAAAAACCTGCCGCTGATGCGAAGGCTCGCCGAGGCTCTGGGGGCCGAGCTTGGCTGCACGCGACCTGTCGTGGAGGCCGGCTGGTTAGAGTATCGCCATCAGATCGGCCAGACGGGCGTATCGGTTTCGCCCAAGCTTCTCGTGAGTATCGGTGTTTCGGGCGCCATCCAGCATCTTGCCGGCATCGGTGGGGCGGAGTGCATTATCGCCATCAACGAGGACCCAGATGCCCCCATTTTTGGTGCTGCCCAGTACAAGGTTGTCGGTGATGCCGTCGAGGTCGTCGAGGAGCTGCTGGCCCAGCTTGAGCGCTAGGCGCGCGCCAGCCAGTCGCGCATCTCGTCCTTTAGACGGCTCCAGGTTGCCTGCGTGGCGGGGTCGGTAAAGGGTCGCGTAATGCCAAAGGGCGCGTCGAGCAGGCGGTGGATATCGCCCTGTTCGCGCGCCAGCGCGCGGCTTGCCGGATAGACGAGCTCAAACATAAAGCAGATAAGCCCCACCAAGAAGTCGGCGGGCTCATCGCGCTCATCGCGTGCGACGCAGCGGTGCTCGTCAAAGGCGGCAAGTGTCGGCGACGAGAAACGGCTGCCGAGAAACGTCTTCTCGTCCACCTTGAGGATAGTGTCGACGGTGCTGTCGGCGATGGTGCGCATAATGTCCATCTTGTCACCATCGCGCACGATATCGCAGAAGCTCCGCGTGCGCACGTCGAGCCGCGCGGGTAGGCGGAAATCGCTGTGATAGGCAATGCTCGCTCGGATGAGCTCATCTTCTGCCGGGTCATCGATAAAGTCGCGGATGCTCGTTACGGCGGGTGCATCGGCGGGATTCTCGCCAAAGAGGACCTCGATGCCCAGCGCCGCATGGCTCATGCTCTCGGCGTCCTTAAAGGTGTCCCAGCGTCGCAGCTGCTCAAAGCGGCCCATATCGTGTAGCAGGCCGCAAAGCCATGCCAGGTCAATATCTTCTGACGACCAGCCCTGCTCGCGCGCTACGGCATCGCACGCCTCGGCCACGTGGTACGTATGCTCGATTTTGAGCGCGATGCGTGGGTTGGTGGCGTCGTAGGCATCGGTGTAGCTTTTGAAGGCCGCGCGCGCCCGGTCTCGATCGATAGCTGTCATAATGACTTCCTAAAAAGTTGTGTCTTTCGATCCGGTGGCAATTGTAGGTGAACTCGGTTGCTGTCGGATGATGATTCTGCCGTGTCGCTACATGCGGCTCGGAGACCTTGTCAGGATGAGAAGCGTATGGTGCTCAAAATCGTTAGAACCGTCTGGCCAGTGATGCTTACCTATGTTGCAATAGGCGCGCCGTGCGGAATGATCATGGGGCAGACGGGAATGGAACCCTGGATGGTTTTTGCTCTGAGCAGCACGTTTGTGACGGGCAGCGGCCAGTTTATGATCTGCAATCTTTGGCTGGCGGGTGTACCGGCACCTTCGATTATCGCGAGCGTTGCCGCCATCTCCTCGCGTTTTGCGCTTTACTCGGCATCGATCGCGCCGCATCTGAGGGGTGCCTCGAAGCGTCAGACGCTGGCTGTTGCCGCGACACTTACCGAGGAGGCATATGGCATCTCGCTTGCCAAGTTGGTTGAAGGGGAGGATTGGGGCCCGCGCGAGTCCTTTGTGCTCAACGCGATCCTCATCGCGACATGGGGCGTTTCGTGCACGATGGGCGCCGTTGTCGGCACTGTTGTCGATGTCCCCACCGCTATTGCGGGCTTTGTCTGCACATCGCTTTTTATCTGCCTGCTCTTTTCGCAGCGACTGTCGCGCGGCAACGTTGTCGCAGCGGTTTCGGGCGCGATGTCCGTCGCCGTATGCAAGTTCTTGGGCCTCACGAATATTGCCGTGCCGGCAAGCGTCGTGGTCGGCATTGCCATTGCTCTGGCGTGCGATGCTGTATTTGACGGAAGAGGTGCCCGCGATGCCCGTTAACGAGTTCTTGGTTCTGTGGCTGTCGTCGTGGGCTGCTATCGCGTTCTTTCGCATCGCGCCGGCGTTCGCCTTGCGCGGGCGGACCCTGTCGCCCCGCATTACCGAGGCCCTGGGCTATATCCCGCCCGCTGCCTTTGCCGCGCTGGTCGCCAGCGACTTGGTGAACCCCGGCGCGTTCGACGCGGGATTCTGGCCTGCCTTGGTTCCCTGGATTGCGGCCGCCGGCGTCGTGGCCGTGGCGGTCAAGACAAAATCGATGCTGTGGTGCTGCGTCTCGGGCATCGTGCTCTATATCGTCTTGAGCCTTATATAGGGCTGGCGTCGCGGGCGCCGAATCTCGTTCCATCCCAACTTGTAGAATTTTTCACCGAGCTGGTCTATTTCTTCTGGTACCATGGTCAAACTTTACTGTAGCAAAGCGTGACGTGGGCTTTTGTACCCCGTCAGCGGAAATGGGGGTTTCATGGCACAGGAAGCAACCGCCAACGAGCAAAAGAAATTCAAGGTCCCGCGCATCCCGGGCGACATCATGATCTATCCGATGATCGTCGGTCTTTTGCTCAACACCTTCTGCCCGCAGGTTTTTGAGATCGGCGGCTTCTTTACGGCTGCCTGCCGCGGTGGCTCCAATACCATCGTCGCCGCGATTCTGCTGTTTGTGGGCGCCGGCATCAGCTTTAAGTCCACGCCGGGCGCCATCAAGACCGGCATCGTCGTACTAATTCCCAAGCTGGTCGTCGCAGCGACTCTCGGCCTAGGAGTGGCATATTTCTTTAACGACAACTTCCTGGGTCTGAGCTCCGTGTCTATCATCGGCGGCATTACGTTTTGCAACATGGCACTCTATACGGGCATCATGGGCGAGTTCGGCGATGAGTCCGAGCAGGGCGCTGTCGGTATCCTGTTCTTTACGGCCGGCCCCGCCGTCACGATGATCATCCTCGGTGTCTCGGGTCTCGCCAATATCCCCGTCGGCACCATCATCGGATCCATCCTGCCGCTTGTTATCGGCATGGTCCTGGGCAACTTGTTCCCGTTTATCAAGAACCTGCTGGTTCCCGGCGCCAATCCCGCGATCGCTGTCATCGGATTTCAACTCGGTGCGTCCATGAGCCTGTCGAGCTTTATCACCGGCGGTATCTCGGGCATCCTGCTGGGCCTCATCACCCTCTTTATCGTTGGCCCCATCACCTTTGCCTTCGAGCGCTTGTGCGGCGGCAACGGCAAGGCCGCCGTTGCCTGCTCCACCATCGCCGGCACGGCTATGACCACGCCGGTTGCTCTTGCCGAGGTCGCGCCACGCTATGCCGAGCTTGCGCCCACCGCGTATGCGCAGATCGCCACCGCCGTCATCATCACGGCAATCATGGCCCCGATTCTGACCGGCTGGGTCGATAAGAAGTTCTGCCACGGCGAAGAGGATCTGTCGGTCGAAGGCGTCGAGGCTATTGAGGAGGCCGTCGCGACCGACATCGACGGCGAGTAATCGTCGACGCGAGTCAATCAAGCCGGCGTGTGCAATTCGCGCCGTATGGGCGCCCGAACGGTGGCTGTTCTGCAGTGACGTTCGGGCGCTCTGCTATGATTCCCTTTACCCCTGCGGAGAAAGGGGTGTTTGGCGCCTGGGCGCGACTCGGGCGATTCTGGCCACTTGGATATTGAAGGGAGGGCGTCTAGTGATTAAGGCACTCAAGATCGAGATATTCCTGCTGTGCATGATTATTCTTATCGGGCTTGCCGTACGAAGCCGTCGCTCCCTGTTCTCGAGCACCCAGCAGCTTTTGTTTAGCATGCTGGGCTACACGTCTGCTGCCTACATTTTCTTCGATATGATCTGGACGCTCTCGGACGGCGTAAACACTCCTGTAGGCATCACGGCCAACTGGATTTCCAACGCGGTCTCGTTTTCGCTGTTCGCCATCGCGTGCCTCATTTGGTTTTTCTATTCCGAGACGATGCAGGGCTCACGGCTCCTGACCACGCCCTACAGGGTGGTACTTTTAACGTTGCCAACAGCATTGGTGGTCGTGCTGGCATTTACCAGCTACTGGACGCACGCTATGTTCTATATCGATGCACAGGGCGTATATCGTCGCGGCTTTGCTTATATGATCCAGCCCATCGTGAGCTACTGCTACGTCATATATACGTCCTTGCATGCCTTTATTCAGGCTCGAAAAGTCGAAAGCCTGCAAAAGAAGGCCATTTATCGCACCCTCGCCTTTTTTGCGGTTCCCGCTCTGGTGGGCGGTACCTTCCAGGTTTTGTTTTCGGTACCGGGCCTTTGCGTCGGTATAACGCTGAGCATCCTGCTGCTCTATATCGTCTATCAGGAGCAACTGATCTCTACTGACCCGTTGACTGGACTCAACAACCGCAACCGTTTTGAGACCTATATGCTGTCGCTCTTTTCAAATGTGGATCAGGCCGAAGATGTATATCTGCTTATGATGGACGCTGATGGCTTTAAGCAGATTAACGATCGCTATGGGCATGTGGAGGGCGACCACGCTCTTCAGGTCATATCCGCTGCGCTCAAAGAAGTCTGCTCGGCGTCTGGTGGCTTTATCGCACGCTATGGTGGCGATGAGTTCGTGGTGCTCCAAAAGGCAGCGGCGGAACAGGACATCATAGACCTGTGTTCGGCGATTGACGACGAGCTCGCTCGTGCCGAGGTGCCGTATGCGTTGCGGATGTCCATCGGTTACGCGCGGGTCGGCGATAGTGTCGATACCTGGCAAGACTTACTTCGCGCTGCCGATGCGGAGCTCTACCGCGTAAAGCGCGAGAAGAAGAAAGCCGGCGTTCAGATACGCTAGAAAAAAGGGGCGCACGACCGTTGCGATGGTCGTGCGCCCCTTTTGCGTTTGTGGGGGCCACCGGCCATAATGCCCAGGCGCGGTGCGGCAAGACGGGCGTCTGCCGCCGCGACTCGGTACGAAATCAACGAGAACCAGTGTGCTCCATTAAGCTAAAGTATGCGAATGCCCTCCCTAAAAAGGTGAGCTCGCTAGGCTTTTTTGGGTTTGTTGACGATGATGATGCCGCCGCAGACCAACAGCAGGGCAACGATGACGGTAACGGGGCTCGTGCCAGCGCCCTCGCCGAGCAGCAGCGCGCTCAGCACCACACCAAAGACGGGGTTCATAAATCCAAAGACAGAGACGCGGCTGACGGGGTTGACGGCAAGCAGGCGCGACCACAGCGAGTAGGCGACCGCGGAGATAAGCGCCATGTAGATGATGAGCGCGATGGCGGGGACAATCGCTGTGGGGGAGAGCGCGCCACCCATCAAAAAGCCGATGGCGGTGAGGACCAGGCCGCCGACCAAGAACTGCCACCCGGCAAGCAAGACGCCGTCGTGCTCGCGCGAGAAGATACCGATCAGGCAGGTCGAAAGAGCACCCGCGACAGTGGAGGCTAGGATAAAGCCCTCGCCATCGAGCCTGAAGCCAAAGGTGCCATCTGCGCCCGAAAGGTTGACGAGCGCGACGCCGGCAAAGCCCAGCGCACAGCCAAGCACCTTGGCCGTACTGAGCTTCTCGGTGTGAAATGCCAGGGCGGCAAAGAGGATTGCGAGGAAGTTGGCGCTGGCCTCGATGATGGAGCTCGACATGGCGCTGGCGCGTGAGAGGCCCAGATAGAAAAAGAAGTACTGCCCGATAGTCTGGAAGAGCGACAAGACAAAGATGGGTTTGATGTCGCGCGCTTGCGGTATGAGGGGGCGGCGTTGGGCCGCGCTCATCCCAACGATAACCAGGGCGCCGGCAAGCGTAAAGCGTAAACCTGCAAAGAGCAGCTGCGAAGCGCTATCGTGCGCTGGGATACCAAAGAGTGCGTAGCCGATCTTGATGCAGGGAAAGGCCGATCCCCAGAGTGCACAGCAAACAAGACAGCCCAGGATGAGTCCGGGCAGGGTGGCGAGATACGGCTTGCGGCTTTCCATGATGTCCTTCCTACATGCGCGAAGCAAAAAAGAACCCGCCACCGGATGTGTCGGTGGCGGGTGTTGTTACCCGAAGGGATTGTACCCGATGGGAAAGGTTTAAGCGAAGTAGGCCACGCCGCTCTCAAAGATCGGCATGAACTTATCGCCGGGGACATGCTCGGGCACGTTGCGGTACAGGTTGTCGCCGCGACGCTCGGCATGGCCCATCTTGCCCAGGACGCGGCCGTCGGGGCTCGTGATGCCCTCGATGGCGAGTGCGGAGCCGTTGGGGTTGACGGAAAGATCCATGCTGGGCTTGCCGTCCTCGCCCACGTACTGCGTGGCGACCTGGCCGTTGGCGATCAGCTGGGCGAGTACCTCGTCGTTGGCGACAAAGCGGCCCTCGCCGTGGCTGATGGCGACGGTGTAGGGGTCGTCCAGGCTGCACTGCGACAGCCAGGGGGACAGGTTGGACGAGATACGGGTGCGCACCAGACGGCTCTGGTGGCGACCGATGGTGTTGAACGTCAGCGTGGGCGCATCGGGCGTGGCGTCGACGATGTCGCCGTAGGGCACCAGGCCAAGCTTGACTAGGGCCTGGAAGCCGTTGCAGATGCCCAACATCAGGCCGTCGCGGGCCTTGAGCAGGTCGCGGACTGCCTCGGTGACCTCGGGAGCGCGGAAGAACGCCGTGATGAACTTGGCGGAGCCGTCGGGCTCGTCGCCGCCCGAGAAGCCGCCGGGGATCATGACGATCTGGCTTGCACGGATGCGGCGGGCAAGCTCGTGGGTGCTCTCGGCGACGGCCTCGGGCGTGAGGTTGTTGATCACGAAGGTGTCGGCTTCGGCACCGGCTGCGCGGAAGGCGCGGGCGCTGTCGTACTCGCAGTTGTTGCCGGGGAACACGGGGATGATCACGCGCGGACGGGCGATCTTGGCGCCGCCGTACACGTGGATGTCCTTGGCGCGGAAGTCGATGGTCTCGACCTCGGGGGTCTTGTCGGCGCTGCGGTAGGCAAAGACGCCCTCGATGCCGCTCTCCCAGGCCTCCTGGAGCTCGGAGAGCTCGATGACTTCGGAGCCGGTGTCGATGACATAGCCCTCGACGGTGGTGCCCAGGGGCTCGACGACAACGCCGTCGGCGACCTCGGGCAGCTCGGCATCCTCGGCGAGCTCGACGATAAAGCTGCCGTAGAGCGGGGTGAAGAGGCTCTCCACGTCTACGTCCTCGGCAAGCTCGATGCCGATCTGGTTACCGACGCACATCTTAAAGAGGCTCTCGGCGCCGCAGCCGTAGCCGGGCGTGGAGATGGCCAGGGCATTGCCGGTAGCAGTGAGCGCCTCGACGGCGTCAAACGCGGCGAGCAGCTGCTGAGCATCGGGGCGGTAGTCCTCGCCATAGGTGGCGGGGGCGATGCGGACGACGCGGTGCGTGAGGCCCTTGAACTCGGGCGAGACGGCGCGGGCGGCCTTGCCCACGGCGACGGCGAAGCTGATCAGGGTCGGCGGAACGTTGAGCTCGCCGGCCTCGTCCTCAAACGAACCGCTCATGGAATCCTTGCCACCGATGGCGCCGGCACCCAGGTCGACCTGGGCCATAAGGGCACCCAGGACGGCGGCCATGGGCTTGCCCCAGCGCTCTGCCTCGGTGCGCAGGCGCTCGAAGTACTCCTGGAAGGAGAGGTAGGCGCGCTTGTGCTCAAAGCCGGCAGCCACGAGCTTGGCGATGGACTCGACCACGGACAGGTAGGCGCCCGCAAACTGGTCGGCCTCCATCAGATAGGGGTTGAAGCCCCATGCCATGGCACTCGCCGTGGTGGTCTCGCCGTCCACGGGGAACTTGGCGACCATGGCCGAGCTGGGGGTGAGCTGCGTCTTGCCGCCAAAGGGCATGAGCACGGTCGCGGCGCCGATGGTGGAGTCGAAGCGCTCGGAAAGGCCCTTGTTGGAAGCGACGTTGAGGTCGGTGACGAGCGAGGTCATGCGCTCGGCGAGCGTGGTGCCGGCCCAGCTGGGCTGCCACACGCTACGGGCGCAGACGTGGGCGACCTGGTGCTTGGGTGCGCCGTTGGAGTTGAGGAACTCGCGGGACAGGTCGACGATGGCGACGCCGTTCCAGGCCATGCGCATGCGCGGCTCGGCGGTAACCTCGGCGATAACGGTCGCCTCGAGGTTCTCCTCGGCGGCGTAGCCCATGAACTCCTCGACGTCACCGTCGGCGACGGCGCAGGCCATGCGCTCCTGGGACTCAGAGATAGCGAGCTCGGTGCCGTCCAGGCCGTCGTACTTCTTGGTCACGGTATCAAGGTCGACATACAGGCCGTCGGCAAGCTCGCCCACGGCGACCGAGACACCGCCGGCGCCAAAGTCGTTGCAGCGCTTGATCAGACGGCAGGCATCGCCGCGGCGGAACAGGCGCTGCAGCTTGCGCTCGACCGGGGCGTTGCCCTTCTGGACCTCGGCACCCGAGGTCTCGATGGACTCGGTGTTCTGGGTCTTGGAGGAGCCGGTGGCGCCACCGATGCCATCACGGCCGGTGCGGCCGCCCAGCAGGATGATCTTGTCGGTGGGGGCGGGGCACTCGCGACGAACGTGGTTTGCCGGGGTAGCGCCCACGACGGCGCCGACCTCCATGCGCTTGGCCACGTAGCCGGGGTGATAGAGCTCGTTGACCTGGCCGGTGGCAAGGCCGATCTGGTTGCCGTAGCTGGAGTAGCCGGCGGCGGCAGCGGTCACGAGCTTGCGCTGCGGCAGCTTGCCCTCGAGCGTCTCGGACACGGGGACGGTGGGGTCGCCGGCGCCGGTGACACGCATGGCCTGATACACATAGCTGCGGCCCGAGAGCGGGTCGCGGATGGCGCCGCCCACGCAGGTGGCGGCACCGCCGAAGGGCTCGATCTCGGTCGGGTGGTTGTGGGTCTCGTTCTTAAACAGGAACAGCCAGTCCTGGTCCTCGCCGTCGACATCGACCTTCACCTTGACGGTGCAGGCGTTGATCTCCTCGGACTCGTCGACATCGGTCATGACGCCGGTCTTCTTAAGGTACTTGGCGCCGATGGTGCCCATGTCCATGAGGCAGACGGGCTTGGCGTCGCGACCGAGCTCGTGGCGCATCTCCATGTAGCGGTCGAAGGCCTGCTGCACCACGGCGTCGTCGATCGTCACGTCGTCCAGGACGGTGCCGAAGGTGGTGTGGCGGCAGTGGTCGGACCAGTAGGTGTCGATCACGCGGATCTCGGTGATGGTGGGGTCGCGGTCCTCATCGCGGAAGTACTGCTGGCAGAAGGCGATGTCCGCCTCGTCCATGGCAAGGCCGCGCTCGGAAATAAAGGCGGCAAGGCCGGCCTCGTCGAGCTCGCGGAAACCGTCGAGCACCTCGACGGGCTGGGGCTCGGGGGTCTCCATGTACAGCGTCTCGGGCAGGTCGAGCGAGGCGATGCGCGCCTCGACGGGGTTCACCACGTAGTGCTTGATGGCATCGATGGCGGCCTCGTCCAGAGCGCCCGAGATCATATAGACCTTGCCGCAGCGCACGGCGGGGCGCTCGCCCTGGCTGATGAGCTGCACGCACTCGCTGGCGGAGTCGGCGCGCTGGTCAAACTGGCCAGGCAGGAATTCGACGGCAAAGACGGCGCCATCGCTTGCGGGGAGCTCGTCGTAGGTCACATCGACCTGGGGCTCGCTAAAGACGGTCGGCACGCAGGAGCGGAAAAGCTCCTCGTCGATGCCCTCGACGTCGTAGCGGTTGATGATCCTCAGGGCCTCGATGCCCTTGATGCCGAGAATTTCGGTCAGCTCGCCCTTGAGCTGCTGAGCCTCGACGTCGAACCCGGGTTTCTTCTCCACGTAGATACGAGAGACCATTGGTTCCTGCCTTCCTGATCGGTTGGGCGTACGGTACGGTATGCGGCAGCGGTCGGTTTGCGGGGTCTGCCCTGCGGTCGCCTTGAGCCACATGTTTGTAAACCTCACTATGATACGACAGCTCGCGGCGCGGTGAGGACGGCGAGGGTGCTACAGTGAAGCGCAAACAAGAGAAAGGCATCACATGGCATTCGTTTCGCTCGCCATCATCGCACTCGTGGCCTTTGCAAGCCCCTTCATCGCCTCGGCGATTCCTGGAAAACCCGTTCCCGAGACGGTCTTTTTGCTCGTGCTCGGCGCGGTGCTGGGACCCCATATGCTCGGCGTCATCCATGTAGATGCCGAGGTTTCGCTTGTGTCCGAGCTCGGCCTGGCCTTTTTGTTCCTGCTTGCCGGCTTTGAGATCGATCCCAAGAGCATCACGGGTGTCGAGGGGCGCTACGGCTTGGCAACGTGGGTCGTCACGTTTGGTATCGCCTGGCTTGCCGTGCGCTTTACCCCGTGGTTCTCGGTCAGCCATTTCGACGGTATCGCCGTGACGCTTGCCCTCACTTCTACGGCGCTCGGCACGCTCGTGCCCATCATGCGTGAGCGTTCACTTGTCGGAACGCGCGTGGGCGACTCGATTCTCGCGTATGGCACCTGGGGCGAGCTCGGCCCCGTGCTTGCCATGTCGGTGCTGCTGTCTGCCCGTACCGGCATCCAAACGCTCGTGATTCTTGGCCTGTTTGCGGTGGTCTGCGTGTTGCTTGCCGTGGTCCCAAGCCGCTCCAAGCGCGTCGGCAGCCGCTTCTTTGCGTTTGTCGAGGAACGTGCCGATACCACGTCGCAGACCTTCGTGCGCCTGACGGTGCTCATCCTGGTCACACTCGTGGCTTTCTCGGCCGTCTTTGATCTCGACATTGTGTTGGGTTCTTTTGCCGCCGGCTTTGTCTTGCGCTACATCATCCCCGAGGGCAACCATACGCTCGAGACCAAGCTCGACGGCCTGGCCTACGGCTTTTTGATTCCGGTGTTCTTTACCGTATCGGGCGCAAAGATCGACCTGACGGCCGTGGCGTCGCGCCCGGGTCTGCTCGTGGGCTTTATCGTGGCGTTGCTGATTATTCGTGCCGTGCCCATTCTTATTTCTATGAGCATTTGCCCTGCGACGCGCGATGTGTCGGCGTATGGTCGCATTACCGTGGCCCTGTACTGCACCACGGCGCTGCCGATCATCGTTGCCGTGACGAGCGTTGCCGTCAACGCGGGCGCACTGTCGCAAGACATCGCGTCGGTTATGGTTGCCGCCGGCGCCATCACGGTGTTCTTGATGCCATTGCTCGCGCAGCTCTTCTACCGCGTGGTGGATGCCGCGCCGGTCGCCGCCGTGGCAGAAGTTGCCGAGCATCCATCCGATGCGCTCGACATCCTGCGCGCCCACCACGACTTAGCGAGCTTGCTCGCGCGCGAGCATGAGCTGCTGACTTCGCATGGCCATGGTCGCGTATTCGAGGGCCTGCCTACGCTCGATGCGATTGCCGAGCGTCTTTCCGCCGAGGCGGCGAGCGGCCACATCGATGCCCGCATCGTGGACGCGGCGCACCTGCTTGCCGATAAGACCTATGGAGACGAGGTCGACCCGTCCGAGCTGACCCCGCGCGAGCGCCGCCGTCTGGAGCGCGCCAAGCTCGCCGTGCGCGAATACCGCCGCCGCATGCTGGAGCTCTATGCAAGAGAAGAAGCCGAGGACGACGACGGCAGGTAGTCAACGCCGCCGCGGAAAATGCGTCCCGGAATTGGCGCCCAGAATGTGACATAGTTTCCGAAAAAGGCCCTGAGGGAAGCTTCGCCCCGTTCTGAGCTGAAATACCGGGACGCAGCTTCCCCTGCAAACAGAAGAAGGCGCGCTGCCTGTGGTTGATGCAGGCAGCGCGCCTTTTGCGTTGAGCTTCGTTGAGGTTCGAAGTAGTGGACTAGTTGGCCATGACGCCTTCGGTCCAGGCCTCAACGTCCTCGATGCGCAGGACGTTGGCGACCTCGGTCACGCAGTCGACGCCAGCGAGTTCGGCGGCGGCAGCCTGGACGTCCTTCTCGAGTGCGCGATGCGTCAAGAAGATGACCGAGCAGGCATCGCTGACGTCCGACTTGCCGTCCTCGACCTGGTTGATGAGCGAGATCGAGATGTTGTGCTTGGCAAAGATGTCGACCGTCTCGGACAGGGCGCCCACGCGGTCGGCGACCTTCAGGCGCACATAGTACTTGGTCTGGAGCTCGTCCATGGGCTTAAAGGCGAGGTTGTGGCCATAGGGCTCAATCTCGGGCAGCGGAGCCACGCCGCGGCTGATCTGCTCGGAGAGCGACAGGATATCGCCCACGACGGCGCTTGCGGTGGGGAAGGAGCCTGCGCCGGCACCGTAGAACATGGTTTCGCCCACGGCGTCACCCACCACGTAGACGGCGTTCATGGCGCCGTTGACCTTGGCGAGCATATGGTCTGCCGGGATGAGCGTGGGATGCACGCGGACGTCGACGCCGGCGTCGGTGTTGCGTGCGATGCCCAGCAGCTTGATGGTGTAGCCGAGCCCGCGGGCCTGGGCAATGTCCTCGGCGCCGATGGTACGGATACCCTGCTGGTAGACATCGTCGGTGGTCACGCGGGTGCCAAAGCCGATGGAAGCGAGGATTGCCGTCTTGCTGGCGGCGTCGAAGCCGTCGACGTCGGCGGACGGGTCGGCCTCGGCATAGCCCTTTGCCTGGGCGTCGGCGAGCACGTCAGCGTAATCGGCGCCCTCGGCGTCCATGCGCGACAGGATGTAGTTGGTGGTGCCGTTGAGAATGCCAGCGATGGTCAGGATCTTGTTGCCCACCAGGTCGTGCTCGAGCGTGCTGACAATGGGGATGCCGCCGCCGCAGCTGGCCTCGCACTTAATCTGCACGCCGCACGCGCGCGCCTTCTCGGCGAGCGTCTCGACATGACGGCCCAGCAGGGCCTTGTTGGCAGAGACGACGTGCTTGCCATTCTCGAAGGCGGTGGTGAAGATTTCGGTCGCGGGGTGCTCGCCGCCGATGAGCTCGACGACGATATCGACGGCGGGGTCGGTGACGACGTCGTGCCAGTCGCTCGTAAAGGCCTCGCGCTCAATACCGGCGGCTTCGGCCTGCTCCCAGGCAAGCGCGCAGGCGCGGGTCAGCTTAAGGTCGATGCCGTAGGCGGCCAGGTACTCATCGTGGTGGCTCTTGATCAGACGGGCCACGCCGCCGCCGACGGTTCCCAGACCGATGAGGCCGACGTTCACGGTGCGCAGGGGTTCGCTCATAGATAGCTCCTTCGTGCATCTTATGGATGGATTAACCGCTTAAAGGTTGAGTGCATTCTAGCGTGAAGTGCGGGCGCGTGCTTGCCTGGCAGCGGGAGCAGCACAAAACGCCACCCCCGAAACGCTGCGGAAACATTGGAAACATGCTCGCTACAAACGAACTTCCGTAACAAACTGTCAACGTTTGCACCATAAGGTTTGCCCTGTACCGCAAGACGGCCGCACCGCGGCCAGCGAAAAGGGGGACGCCATGTTTAGCATCAACAACGTACTTAACCGCAGGAGTTTCTTGGCTGGCGCCGCGGCGTTCGGTAGCACCGCAGCACTCGCTGGTTGCTCGTCGGGTGGCTCGGACGGCGGCTCCGCCGATGACAGCAAGACCTTCAAGATCGGTGTCATCGGCCCTCTGACCGGCGCCGCGGCAACCTATGGCGTTTCGGCCGAGAAGGGCGCCAAGCTCGCCGCCAAGGATTTTTCGACCAAGGACCTCAAACTCTCGCTTAAGTCCGAGGATGACGTCGCTGACGGCGAGAAGGCCATCAACGCCTTCAATACCTTGTGCGACTGGGGCATGCAGGCGCTCGTCGGCCCCGTCACCACCGGTGCCGCCGTCGCCGTCTCGGGCGAGATCGCCGACGATATGCTCATGGTCACGCCCTCGGCCTCGTCGCTCGACGTCACCAAGGACAAGACCACGGTTTTCCAGGTTTGCTTCACCGATCCCACCATGGGCGCCAGCGCCGCAAAGTTCTTGGCCGAGAAGTACGCGGATGCCAAGATCGCCCTGTTCTACAACTCCGGCGATACGTATAGCTCGGGCGTTGCCGACGCTTTTGCCGAGCAGGCCAAGGCGTCCAAGCTCGACATCGTCGATACCGAGACCTTTAAGGACGACTCTTCCACGAGCTTTACCAACCAGCTCACCAAGGCCAAGGAGTCCGGCGCCACGCTCATCTTTGCGCCGATCTACTACACGCCGGCGTCCGTTTTGCTCAAGAACGCCAAGGACATGGGCTACGACATGACCCTCATGGGTACCGACGGCATGGACGGCCTGCTCTCTGTGGAAGGCTTCGATACCTCTCTTGCCGAGGGCGTACTGCTCATGACCCCGTTTTCGGCTGACGATGAGAAGAACGCCGACTTCGTCAAGGCCTATAAGGATGCCTACGACGAGACGCCCAACCAGTTTGCCGCCGATGCCTATGACTGCGTCCACGCGATTGTCGAGGCCATCGATAAGGCAGACATTGACATTACGGCCGACGGCGCCGACATTGCCGGCGACCTTGCCAAGGCCATGCGCAAGATCAAGATCGAGGGCCTGACGGGCGAGTTGACGTGGAACGACAAGGGCCAGGTTGAAAAGCCCGCTACGGCCTATGTGATTCAGGACGGCAAGTACATCGCCGCCTAGGTGCGTACAAAACGCGACCGGTGAGGGTGTTTTAATCAGGGCAGGGGCGCTTGTAACAGAATGGAAATATTACTTTCACACAATAAAGTGGCTAAACTGCATAAACTGATAGAAATACGCATAATTATGGATAAATGGACAAAACAAAAGAAAAGTTGAAATAATCGCCACTTTTCTCAACTAAAGCGTCTACTATTTTGCGAACGCCGAACACGGCGAAGGATGGCCTGTCGGGTAACCGAAACCCGACGAGATTTGAGAGGAGAGCCGCATGTCGAGCCTCACCGGTAAGTCATTGAACCCTGTTATGAATCGCAGGAGCGTTATCGCGAGCGCAGCAGGTCTGGGGGCGATGTCCATTCTAGCTGGCTGCTCCTCCAACGGCGGCGACAGCGGTTCCGCGTCGGGCGACGCTTCGTTTAAGATCGGCACCATCGGCCCGCTGACCGGCGCCAACGCGTCCTACGGCAAGTCCGTTACACAGGCTGTCGAGCTTGGCTGCAAGGATTTCTCGACTAAGGAGCTGCCGCTTGTCAGCAAGGCCGAGGACGACCAGGCCGATGGCGAGAAGGCCGTCAACGCCTTCAACACCCTGCTCGACTGGGGCATGCAGGCCCTCGTCGGTCCGACCACCACGGGTGCGTCGGTCGCCGTTGCCGCAGAGTGCGGTAACGACCCCGAGACGTTCATGATCACCCCGTCCGCGTCTTCCGAGGACGTTACCAAGGGCAAGGATTGCGTCTTCCAGGTTTGCTTTACCGACCCCAACCAGGGTGTCAACGCTGCCAAGTTCCTGGCGCAGAAGTATGCGGACGAGAAGTTCGTGCTGTTCTATAACTCCGGCGACGCCTATTCTTCGGGCATCGCAGATTCCTTTAAGGCCCAGGCCGCTGAGTCCAAGCTCGAGATTGTCGACGAGGAGACCTTTAAGGACGACTCCGCCACGAGCTTTACCAACCAGCTGACCAAGGCCAAGCAGGCAGGCGCCACCATGATCTTTGCGCCGATCTACTACACGCCGGCGTCCGTCCTGCTCAAGAACGCCAAGGACATGGGCTACGACGTCAAGATGATGGGCTGCGACGGCATGGACGGCATCCTGGGCGTTGAGGGCTTCGACACCTCTCTTGCCGAGGGTCTGCTGCTCATGACCCCGTTCTCCGCCGACGACGAGAAGAACGCCGACTTCGTCAACGCTTACAAGGATAAGTACGGCGATACCCCCGACCAGTTTGCCGCCGACGCCTACGACGGCGTGCATGCGGTGGTCGAGGCTCTCAAGGAGGCCGGCCTGGGTGTCGACGCCGACCCCACCGAGGTTGCCGAGAAGCTTTCCGAGGCTATGCGCAACATTACTGTTGACGGTCTGACTGGCAAGCTCTCCTGGAACGACAAGGGCCAGGTCCAGAAGGACCCGACGGCGTACGTCATTACCGACGGCAAGTACGTACAGGCCTAATTGGCCGCCTTACATAGAGCGGTTTTGATCCCAAGCAGGGGAGGTTTTGGCCTTCCCTGCTTGCTTGGTATCTAGGGACGATGTAACGTCCCTGTTTCATACATCAACTGGAAACCTATTCGAAAGGGGGATGTGGAACATGACGGTCTTTATCCAATACCTGGTCAACGGCCTGTCCATGGGCAGCGTCTACGCCATCATCGCGTTGGGCTACACCATGGTCTACGGTATCGCCAAGATGCTCAACTTCGCTCACGGCGACGTCATCATGGTCGGTGCCTATGTCTCGTTCTGTGCCACGTCGTATCTCGGCCTCCCGGGCTGGGCATCTGTAGTTCTCTCTTGTGTGGTCTGCACGGTTCTCGGTGTTCTCATCGAGGGTCTGGCCTATAAGCCGCTGCGCCAAGCAGGCCCGCTGGCCGTTCTGATCACGGCCATCGGCGTGTCTTACTTCCTGCAGAACGCCGCGCAGCTTCTGTGGGGGGCCACGCCTAAGAACTTCACTTCGCTCGTCACCTTCCAGGTGCCGGAGTTCTTGGCCAAGTTCAACGTAAGCGCCGTCTCGCTCGTCACCATCGTCGCCTGCCTGGTTATCATGGCCGGCCTGATGTTCTTTACAGGTAAGACCAAGATGGGCAAAGCCATGCGCGCCGTGTCCGAGGACAAAGCCGCCGCTCAGCTCATGGGCATCAACGTCAACCGCACCATCTCGATGACGTTTGCCATCGGCTCCGCCCTTGCCGCCATCGCCGGCGTGCTGCTGTGCTCCTACTCGCCGGTCCTGCAGCCCACCACGGGCGCCATGCCTGGCATCAAGGCCTTCGACGCTGCCGTTTTCGGCGGCATCGGCTCCATCCCCGGTGCCTTTGTCGGTGGCATTCTCATCGGCATCATCGAGGCGATGGCGCAGGCTTACATTTCCACGAGCCTTGCCAACTCCATCGTCTTTGGTGTTTTGATCATCGTCCTGCTCGTCAAGCCTGCCGGCCTCTTGGGCAAGTACGTCCCCGAGAAGGTGTAGGTGAGCGTTATGAAGTTTCTTAAAGACAAGCAGACGCGTCACGACTTTGTCACGTACGCCATGTGCATCGTGGCCTTCGCCATCGTGTTCTTTATGCAGTCCAACCACATGATCCCGCGCATGATCGCCGGTCAGCTGGTTCCCATCACGGCCTATATCGTCATGGCCATTTCCCTCAACCTCGTCGTCGGCATCGCGGGCGACTTGTCGCTGGGCCACGCGGGCTTTATGAGCGTCGGCGCCTATACGGGCATCGTTACCGCGGTCGCCCTCGAGAGCGCCGTTCCCTCCGATCCAATACGTCTTGTCATCAGCATCGTGGTCGGCGCCATCGCTGCCGCCATCCTGGGCTTCTTGATTGGTATCCCGGTCCTGCGCCTGAGCGGCGACTATCTTGCCATCGTGACCCTGGCTTTTGGCGAGATCATCAAAGAGATCGTCACCTGCCTCATTGTGGGCGTCGACTCCCGCGGCCTGCACGTGATCTTTAACATCACGGGCAACTCTACGATCGACGACCTGCACCTGCTCGAGGACGGCACCGCCATCATCAAGGGCGCCCAGGGCGCCTCGGGCGTGTCGACGTACTCGACCTTCCTCGCCGGTGCCATCCTGGTCATGGTCGCACTCGTGATCGTGCTCAACCTGGTTCGCAGCCGTACCGGCCGTGCCATTATGGCCGTGCGCGATAACAAGATTGCAGCCGAGTCCGTAGGCATCTCCGTCACTGAGTACCGCATGATCGCCTTCGTGGTTTCCGCTGCCCTCGCCGGTGCAGCCGGAGCTCTCTTCGGCGGTAACTTCTCGCAGCTCTCCGCCACCAAGTTCGATTTCAACACGTCGATCCTCATCCTGGTGTTCGTGGTCCTGGGCGGCCTGGGCAACATGCGCGGTTCCGTCATCGCGGCGGCGTTGCTCACGGTGCTTCCCGAGCTGCTCCGTCAGTTCTCGGACTACCGCATGCTCATCTACGCCATCGTGCTGATCCTGGTCATGATCTTTACCAACAACCCGCAGCTTAAGGCGTTCTTCGGTCGCGTCAAGGACCGCTTTGCTTCCAAGAAGGAGGTGGCAGCCGATGCCCAGTAAGTTTGAGTTCAACAAGGGCAAGATGGTCCCGTATCCTTCTGGCGCCATCGTTCCCGACCGCGACCTGGGCCAGCGCCCGGCGCTCGAGTGCATTCACCTGGGCATTGAATTCGGCGGCCTTAAGGCGGTCGACGACTTTAGCCTAACCATCGGCAAGACCGAGATTGCCGGTCTCATCGGCCCCAACGGTGCCGGCAAGACCACGGTCTTCAACCTGCTCACCAAGGTGTACCAGCCTACGCACGGCACCATCCTGCTCGACGGTGAGGACACTTCGGGCAAGTCGGTCTACCAGGTCAACCGCATGGGTATTGCCCGTACGTTCCAGAACATCCGTCTGTTCAACACCATGACGGTGGAGGACAACGTTAAGGTCGGCCTGCACAACCAGGAGCGCTACTCCGGCTTTGAGGGCGTGCTGCGCCTGCCGACGTATTGGAAGCACGAGAAGGCCGCCCACGAGCGCGCCATGGAGCTGCTGTCCATTTTTGACATGGAGCACCTGGCAAATGAACAGGCCGGCTCGCTTCCTTACGGCGCTCAGCGCCGTCTGGAAATCGTCCGCGCGCTTGCCACTAACCCCAAGCTGCTGCTGCTCGACGAGCCTGCCGCCGGCATGAACCCGTCCGAGACCGCAGAGCTCATGGCGAACATCGTCAAGATTCGCGACACCTTCGGCATCGCCATCATGCTTATCGAGCATGATATGTCGCTCGTTATGAACATTTGCGAGGGCATCTGCGTGCTTAACTTTGGCAAGGTTATCGCCAAGGGTACGGCGGGGGAAATCCAGAACAACGACGCCGTTATCGAGGCGTATCTGGGTAAGCAGGATAAGGGGGAGAACTAAATGGCAGAGCCGATGCTTTCCGTCTACAACATCAACGTCTGGTACGGCGCCATCCACGCCATCAAGGACATCTCCTTTAACGTTAACGAGGGCGAGATCGTGGCCTTGATTGGTGCCAACGGTGCCGGCAAGTCCACAACGCTCAAGACCGTCTCGGGCCTGCTGCGCTCCAAGACCGGCTCCATCAAGTTTATGGGCGAGGACATTACCCATACGCCCGCTGATAAGCTGGTTGGTAAGGGCCTGGCTCAGGTTCCCGAGGGTCGTCGCGCCTTTTTGCAGATGACGGTCGAGGAGAACCTGGAGATGGGCGCCTATACACAGCCCAAGTCCACAATTGCTCCGGGCCTGGAGCGCGTCTACGAGCAGTTCCCGCGCCTGAAGGAACGTCGTCGCCAGGTCGCCGGCACCCTTTCAGGTGGCGAGCAGCAGATGCTCGTTATGGGGCGCGCCCTTATGAGTAACCCCAAACTGCTTATGCTCGACGAGCCTTCCATGGGTCTGGCACCGATTCTGATCGAACAGATCTTCCAGATTGTCGAGGACCTGCACAAGGCCGGCACCACGGTGCTTCTGGTCGAGCAAAACGCGCAGATGGCGCTTTCCATCGCCACACGCGGTTACGTGCTCGAGACCGGCAAGATCACCATGACCGGCACCGGCCAAGAGCTCCTGCATGACGACAACGTCCGCAAAGCCTACCTCGGAGGCTAACCCACCTAACAAAAGGGGCGCTGACTATCTCAGTCAGCGCCCCTTTTTAAGTTGCGGTGAAATAGGGACTGAATACGGGCTCCAGAGGCCAAAAGAGTCCCTATTCCACCGCAACTTCATGGGGATGTGTGACAATGCCCGTCGGAAAACATCTGCTGTCTTTGGGGGTCTATCTATGCTGTACGAGTTTTGTGCCGAGAACTTTGAGCGGGTGCCGGCGGCTATCGATGCCGGTGCAAGGCGTATCGAGCTGTGCGACAACCTTGCCGTTGGTGGCACCACGCCTTCTGCCGGCGTTATCAGCGCTACAGTCAGCTATGCTCACGAGCATGACGCGCGAGTGATGTGCATGATTCGCCCGCGTGGCGGTGACTTTCATTACAACCAAGACGAGCTGCGCATGATGGAGATGGACCTGGGCCTTGCCGTAAGCGCCGGCGTTGACGGCTTGGTCTTTGGCTGCTGCAAGCCCTGCGCTGGCGGATGGGCGCTCGACGAGCTTACGTTGGGCGCCCTCGTGATGGCCGCGGGCTGCGCGACCGAGGAATGCAAGCGTGAGCCCATCGACATCACCTTCCACATGGCGTTTGACCAGCTCTCGCCCGAGGCTCAGCTCGACGCGATTGACACACTCGCCGACTGCGGCATCACACGCATCCTGACGCACGGCGGTGCCGCCGGCACGCCGATCGAGGACAACCTGGAGCATCTGTCGCGTCTTATCGAGTGTGCGGGCGACCGCTTGACCATCCTTCCCGGCGGCGGCATTTCCACGGCCAACCGCGATACCGTGGCGGCGGCACTGGGCGTCTCCGAGCTCCATGGCACAAGGATCGTACCGCTGGAGGTGTAGCCCGTGGCGCTTGTATTCGATGTTCAGCAGGCGAGCGGCAAGCCCGACGACAACCGTCGCCCCGGTACCGCGTGCCCCTTTTGCAACACGGAGGGGCTCACCGACATCATTCGCCGTGATGGCGATTGCATTTGGCTCGAGAATAAGTTCAAGACCCTGCGCGCCACCCGTCAAACCGTGCTGATCGAGTCGGCCGATCACGATGCCGACCTGGTGACCTATGAGCCGGATGAACTCCACCATGTGATGCGGTTTGCCCTGGGTTGCTGGCAGCAGATGATCGATTCACAGCAGTATCGCAGTGTGCTCATGTACAAGAACAAGGGTCCGCTCTCGGGCGGTAGTCTCGTTCATCCGCACATGCAGATTGTGGGTTTGGAGCAGGAAGACGGCTACACTTCGCTGACTTCTGCCAATTTCGAAGGCATCAATGTCTGGCAACAGGGGAGAATCTCGGTCAACATCTCAACCGAACCGATTATGGGGTTCTTTGAGGTCAATGTTTCAGCCCCGCAGGGAATCGCCGCCAGCGATGACACGAGAGACCAAGCCGAGGCGGATCTCTTCGCCGATGCGATCCAGGTAGCTCTGCGCTATATCCTGAACGAGCACCACGGTGGTCGCGCAGAGTCGTACAACCTGTTCTTCTATCACCTGGGCGGTCGGACCATTGCCAAGGCGCTGCCGCGTTGGGTGGTTTCGCCCTACTTTGTCGGCTATCGTTTGGCCCAGGTCAATGCTGAGACCACGCTCGATGTCGATGCGGAGCGACTCCGCGCACATCTGGAGGCGCTCACATCGTAAAGTGAGCGCCCGCACACTGCGGACGGTTTAGCGCGCCATTGCATCGCGGCCGGCCTCGACCCGCTTGCGCTGGGCGGCGCGCTCCTCGCCGGTCAGACGCTCAAAGAGATGCCCGATAAGCGAGGCGAGTACCTGCTGAAACAGCGTTCCGCACATGACGGGAAACACGACTTCGCCCGGAAAGTACTGCGTGGCGATGACGGCGCCCGAAGAGATGTTACGCATGCCGCAGGTAAAGCACATGGTGGTCGTCTCGCTATATGGCAGATGCAGCGCATGGGCGACCAGAAAACCGACGACAAAGCCACTGATGGCGAAGACCAAAATAAAGAGGGCGACTTCCAAGCGCACCGCGTTCATGTGCAGCACGTACTCGCTCATGGCGGTGGAGTTGGAGGCGATAACGCCCATCATCATGAATTTGCAGGCGGGCGAGAGCACGGGGGAGAGCTTCTCGTGTCCCCATCCACGCGTGAGCTCGTTGATCACGATGCCGAGCACGGCGGGGATGGCGATCATAAAGGCCATGTCTTGTATCATGCTCGGCACATCGATCGAGACGGTGGCACCCAGCAAGAGCTTAAGCGTGAGCGGAATCGTCACAGGGGAGATAACCGAGGACGTCAGGATGATGGTGAGCGCGAGCGGGCCGTTGCCGCCGAACATGCTGATCCACATAAAAGCGGTGACGGCCACGGGCACGCTGTACTCGAGCACGATGCCGCAGACAAGGTTGGGGTTGGAGCCAAAGAAGAGTGACCCTATGGCATACGCCGCGATGGGAATAAGCACTGCCGAGACCAGCAGCGCCAGAATCAGGTGCAGCGGACGGTGGAACACCTCGGCTACCTGGTGAAAAGTGTTGCTGAGCGCGCCCTGAAACGTCATAAAGGCGAAGAGGGCGGGAACAATGGGCTTGAGCACGCCGATCTGCTGGGGAAAGAGCACGCCGAGCGCCACGCAAATCGGAACGATGATCTGCATATGCCCCGCGAGGAACTTTCCCAGTCCAGCCCATTGCTTCATATGTCCCGTGACTCCCTTTATCCGCGAACTCGTTTGTATGGATATGCTAGACGCTCGTATGCGTCCGTGCGGCTGAAACGCTCGATTATTTCGAGGCCATTACCGCCATCGTTTGCCGAAACCGCGGCGCACCGCGGCGTTTTGCGTCCGCGCTGCACGGTATAATAAATCCGTTCAACAGATCTGCCTGCCGAAGCGGGCATACACAGAGGACTCATCGCTATGAACCGTGAGAGGTATCGCGGCGACCTGCCCCTATCAGGGGTGGGTGCCTATGTCATCGCTTAAGACGACGCATCGCTGGGCGGTCGCTCAGCAAAACCCCGAGCTCGAAAAGGAGCTTTCGGCTGGTCTGGGCATTCCCGGGCTGGTGGCGCGCATTATGGTCGCGCACGGCATTGACTCCATCAAAGAGGGCCAATTGTTTTTGACGCCTTCGCTCGATCGCGACTGGGCCGACCCACTCATTATCCCGGGCATGTCGGTCGTTGCCGACCGCGTCGAGCGTGCTATTCGCAACCACGAGCACATTGCAGTCTTTGGCGATTTTGACGTTGACGGTATTACGTCGACCTGCCTGTTGACCGAGGCGCTGCGCACGTTTGGCGCCGATGTCACGCCGTTTATTCCGCATCGCTTTGATGAGGGCTACGGTCTTTCGCGCGCGG
The DNA here is from genome assembly GCA_900541665.1 of uncultured Collinsella sp. Taxonomy (GTDB): domain Bacteria; phylum Actinomycetota; class Coriobacteriia; order Coriobacteriales; family Coriobacteriaceae; genus Collinsella. The sequence goes on along the minus strand of UQKV01000006.1, from coordinate 11,603 downwards.
CACTCGATCGCGTTAACGAGCTCGCTCGCCCCCAGCTGATCGTGACCGTCGATAACGGCATTGCCGCCAAGGAAGAGGTTTCCTATTTGGAGGACCTGGGGATCGATTTGGTGGTCACGGACCATCACGAGCCCTCCGACCAGGTGCCGCAGGGTGTGCCCCTGACCGACCCCAAGCTCGAGGACGAGGGCCCCTCGCGCGAGCTTGCCGGTGCTGGTGTGGCGCTCAAGCTGGTGCAAGTCCTGGGTGAGCGCCTGGGCAAGCCGTCGTATTGGCGTTCGCTAATCGAGGTCGCGGCGCTGGGCACCGTGTCCGACATGATGCCGCTCACGCCCGAGAACCGCGCGCTGGTTGCCGAGGGCATCCAGCAGATGCGCGTAACCGCTCGCCCCGGCTATATCGCGCTTGCCGCGCTTGCCAAGGCGGACCTTTCGAGCATTACGGCGGATGGCCTGTCATTCTCGCTCATTCCCCGCTTAAACGCTGCCGGCCGCATGGCCGATCCCAAGCTGGCGCTCGACCTGCTGCTTGCCCGCAATCCCATCGAAGCAAGCGCGCTGGCGGCTGAGCTCGAGGAAATCAACCGCCAGCGCCGTGAGATCGAGGCGGAGCTCACGCGCGATGCCATGGCAAAGGTCGAGGAGACCTATGACGGCGGGCGCGCGATCGTTGTGGGCGGCGAAGGCTGGCACGAGGGCGTCAAGGGCATCGTGGCAAGCCGTCTGACCAACCGCTATCACGTGCCGGCGCTGCTGTTCTCGATCGAAAACGGTATCGCTCGCGGTTCGGGTCGCTCGGTGGGCAAGGTCAACCTGTTCGACGCTGTCGAGCGCTGCTCCGATCTGCTGATTCGTCGCGGCGGACATGCGGGTGCGGTGGGCGTGACCATCGAGGCGTCCAAGCTCGACGAGTTCCGCCGTCGCCTTTCGGCCGTGCTATCGGAGCTTCCCGCCGAGGACTTTGAGGACACCGACGAGGTTGCCGCCACCGTTGACCTCTCCGAGCTGAATATTGAGACCATCGAGCAAATCTCCCGTCTTGAGCCGTTTGGCCAAGGCAATAAGGTGCCGCTTCTGGCCGCCGAGGGCGTGACGATGTGCGATCGCGCCGTGGTGGGCAAAACCGGCGAGCACATGCGCTTTGTGGCGACCGATGGCGCCGCGAGCGTGCCGGCCATCATGTTCCGCGTGCCGCAGATCGATAGGCTCATCAATTGCGACAGCGCCGTCGACTTGGTGTTCGAGGCCGTGGCCGAGCATTGGCAGGGACGCGTGAAGCCCAAGCTCATGATCAAGGATGTCTTGGTCCGCGATACCACGGCGGCCAGCGTTGACGACCCGGTATGTGAGCTTCGCCGCGGCGTGGAGCCTGCGGACGCCGGTCTTCGTCTGGAGTCCCGCAAGCGCCAAACGCTCGCCCAGCTTTCTTATACCGAGCTCACGCGCTCGCTTATCCATAGCTTTATCGGCTCGAACCAGCCGCACCGCGCGCAGGTCGAGGCGCTCGATGCCCTGGCCGATCACCAGAGCGTCTTGGCCGTTATGGGAACGGGGCGCGGCAAGTCGCTTATCTTCCATGTGCATGCCGCGCGCGAGGCGGTCCTTCGCGGGCGTGCGAGCATCTTTGTCTATCCGCTGCGCGCGCTCGTTGCCGACCAGGCCTATCACCTCTCGTCGACGATGGCCGCGCTCGGCATTGGCGTGGGCGTGCTGACCGGCGAGACCGTGGAGGCGGCGCGCGATGACGTGTTTGCCGGCTTGGCTTCGGGCCGCACCGGCATCGTGCTCACGACGCCCGAGTTCCTGTCCATTCACCGCGACCGCTTTGCGCGTTCGGGGCGCATCGGTTTTGTCGTTATCGATGAGGCGCATCATGCCGGTCTTGCCAAGGGCGGCGACCGCAGCGCCTATCTCGACATGCCCGATATCCTCAAGGCCCTGGGCGACCCGGTCGTTCTGGCCGCGACTGCCACCGCAACGGCTCCGGTTGTGGCCGAGCTCGCCCGCGTTCTACCGATTACCCGTACGGTGGTCGACGAGACGGTGCGCGAGAACTTGCAGCTCGAGGATGACCGAGACCTTGCGAGCCGCGAGAACCGCCTGGTGTCAATCGTGGCGACGGGGGAGAAGACCGTCATCTACGTCAACTCGCGTGATCAGTCCGTGGCGCTTGCCAAGACGCTGCGCAAGCGGGTGCCCGATTGCGCGACCCGCATCGCGTTCTATAACGCGGGGCTTGCGCGCTCCGATCGTCGCCGTGTCGAGGAAGCGTTTCGTGACGGAAGCCTCAGCTGCATCGTTTCGACCTCTGCCTTTGGTGAGGGCGTGAACCTGCCCGATATTCGCCATGTCGTGCTCTACCACATGCCGTTTGGCAGCATTGAATTTAACCAGATGAGCGGACGCGCCGGTCGCGACGGCCAACCTGCCGTGATTCACTTGCTCTATTCGTCGCGTGACGCTCGCATTAACGAGCGCCTGCTCGACTGCTACGCGCCCGAGCGCGACGAGCTCGTCACGCTCTATCGCGCGCTGCAGACTATGTGGCGCTCCAACCGCGGCAAGACCGGAGACGACTCGTTTAGCGCGAGCGATATCGACATCGCGCAGATGTGCCTTGCCATCGATGCCCGCACGCCGGTCGACGAGCGCTCGGTGGAAAGCGGCCTGGGAATCTTCGAAGAGCTTGGTTTCTGTCGCGTTTCGGGGTTTGACGACACCCGTCGCATCGCGATGGCCGAAAACCCCGGCCGTGTGCAATTGAGCAGGTCAATTCGCTATTTGGAGGGCTTGCGCTCGCGCATGGAGTTCTCGGCTTTCCGGAGCTGGGCACTCGATTCGTGCGCTTCTGATATGCTAGCCAAAGTTAACCGCCCGATCGTACCGCGGGCCTAGGGGAAGGGGACCTCGATGGATGCCGCAGCCCGTACCGCCCATGATTCCACCCTCCAGCCGTTTTCGGAGATGGAGCACTATAAGCATGCCGATGAGCTGCCACCCGAGATTATGGCGGACAGCTACGACAAGCTGGAGCGCCTGTGCCTCAAATATATGAATGAGGAGGACTTCTCTAAGGTGGAGCAGGCCTACTGCTTTGCCGCCGAGAAGCACTGCAACCAAAAGCGCCGCTCGGGCGAGATGTACATTAACCATCCCGTCGAGGTGGCCATCATTTTGGCCGACCTCAAGATGGACTGCGATGTGGTGTGCGCCGCGCTGCTGCACGATACCGTCGAGGATACCGAGACCTCGCTTGCCGATGTTTCCGGCCTGTTTGGCGATACGGTGGCCGAACTCGTCGATGGCGTGACCAAGCTCACCAACATCGAAGTCGACAGCATGGACGAGAAGCAGGCCCTCACGCTGCGCAAGATGTTCCTCGCCATGTCCAAGGACATCCGCGTCATCATCGTTAAGCTTGCCGACCGTCTGCACAACATGCGCACCCTTGCAGCCCTTCGTGAGGACCGTCGCCTGTTTAAGGCTCGCGAGACCATGGACGTGTATGCGCCCCTGGCCGACCGTCTGGGCATGAGCTCTATTAAGTGGGAGCTCGAGGACCTGTCCTTCTTCTACCTGGAGCCCGATGCCTACCAGCGCATTGCGCGCATGGTGGCTGAGTCGCGCGAGGTTCGCGAACGCTATCTGGCCGAGACCATCAAGACGCTCACCGACGAGCTCAACCGCATTGGCCTGGAGGGCTTCCAGATCAACGGCCGCTCCAAGCACTATTGGTCCATCTACCAAAAGATGAAGCGCAAGGGCAAGGAATTCTCCGAGATCTACGACCTGGTGGCACTGCGCGTCATCACGCATTCGGTGCGCGATTGCTATTCCACGCTCGGCGCGGTGCATACGCTGTGGCACCCCATGCCCGGTCGCTTTAAAGACTATATCGCCATGCCCAAGGTCAATAACTACCAGTCGCTCCATACGACGGTTATCGGCCCCACGGCCCGCCCGCTCGAGATTCAGATTCGAACCTACGAGATGCATGAGCAGGCCGAGTACGGCATTGCCGCCCACTGGCTCTATAAGAAGTCGGGTGGATCGTCTGCGTCTAAGACCAATGATGCCCAGCGTCTGGACGACCAGATTAACTGGCTCAAGCATTCGCTCGATTGGGCTGCGTCTGATGAGATCACCGACGCCAAGGAATATCTGCATTCGCTGAAGGTCGATCTGTTCGACCAGGAGATCTTCGTCTTTACGCCCAAGGGCGAGGTCATGGCGCTTCGTGCCGGCTCTACACCGCTCGACTTTGCCTACGCCGTTCATACCGAGGTGGGAAACCACTGCGTCGGCGCTAAGATCAACGGTGCGGTGGCCCCGCTCACGCACGAGATCAAGACGGGCGACCGCGTTGAAATCCTGACCAACAAGAGTTCCAAGCCGTCGCGTGATTGGCTCAAGATCGTCAAGACGCCTTCCGCCAAGTCAAAGATCCGCCGCTATTTTGCCGCCGCGACCAAGGACGACGACGCTGCCGCCGGTCGCGATATACTGGCCAAGGACCTGCGTAAGCGTGGCTATGGCATTTCTACGCCGCGTTCGACGCGTGCACTCAACGCCGTGGCGGAGCAGTTTAACTACAAGCAGCTCGAGGACTTGTTTGCCGCTGTCGGCGCCGGCAAGGTTGCCCCGCGCGCTGTGGGTAACAAGGTCGAGCAAATCTTGGACCCCAAGCCCGAGGAGCAGCTCACCAAGACTGAAGCCATCGCCGAGGTTGTCAAGCAGCCTGCCCGCGGCTCCAACCGCAAGCCGCAAAAGCGCGGCAAGAGCGCCAGCAACGGCATTCTCGTCAAGGGCGAGAGCAATAGCGGGCTGCTGGTCCGTCTGGCGCATTGCTGCAATCCGGTGACGGGCGACGATATCGTCGGCTTCATCACGCGCGGCCGTGGCGTTTCGGTGCATCGCGCCAACTGTCCCAACGTCAAGGGTCTTATGGAGCATCCCGAGCGCATGATCGAAGTGGAGTGGGACGGCGCTGCCGACACCCTCTTCCAGGTCGAGATCGTGGTCGAGTGCCTGGACCGCATGGGCCTGCTCAAGGATGTCACCATTGCCATTGGCGATGCGGGCGGCAATATCCTTTCTGCCGCCACGTCGACCAACCGCGAGGGTATTGCAACCCTACGCTTTATGGTCGAGATCTCGGACGCGAGTGGGCTGGATCCGCTGCTAGCCTCCATCAGCAGCGTTGACTCGGTCTACGACGCGCGCCGCCTGATGCCCGGCGAGGGTGGAGCCCAGCTTAAGCGCCGCGTTTAGTCGCGACGAACGTGCCACATTATCGATATTCGCTACACTCGAGGCATCGTTCGATGCCTCGAGTTCTATAGAGAGGAGAGGGACATGAGTGTTGTGTCCTTGGATGTAACTCCCAAGGGATCGGTCGAGATCGAGACGCTCGTAAACGGTCCCATTCAGACCAATAGCTATGCTGTTATTTCGGACAATGAGTGTGTGATTATCGATCCCGCATGGGAAGGCGAGCGCTTGGTAGAGCATATTCGAGCCAAGCATCCCGGCGTACGCATGCTTGGCGCCGTATGCACTCATGGCCATGCCGATCATGTTGGTGGTGTTGCCGGCGTGCGAACCACCGTTGGCGAGGGCTGCCAGTATGAGCTGTGTGCTAAGGATGTGGCGGTGCCGCATGCGAACATCGAGGAACAGCGAGCTATGTGGGGCATTGAGATGCCCGACCCCGGGGAGCCGACGCGCCTGCTCGCCGAGGGCGATGCTATCGAGGTTGGCGATATCTGCCTGCAGGTGATCGAGACACCAGGGCATACGCCGGGCGGGATCGTCTTGTTCGCCGCCACCGAGCAGGGAAGCATCGCCTTTGTTGGCGACACCCTGTTCCCGGGCAGCCACGGCCGCACCGATCTTGCCGGTGGCGACGAGGCGGCGATTCTGCGCTCGCTATCCAAGCTCGCCCGGCTTCTCCCGCCCGATACCGTTTGCCTAACCGGGCATGGCGATTCGACCACCATGGCACGCGAGCTCATGCAGAACCCTTTCATGCGGGTGTAGCTTTATAGTCAGCTTCTAGAGCACGAGAAGCGTCCAAACGTCAAGCTATTTTTCCCCAACGGGTCAATTTCGTAGGGCAAACGGTCAAAAAAGTCTGTTTGGACGATATTCGTGAACAAACGAACGTTTATGCTCGGGTGCGCCGTGGTAAAATCACAGGCGTTATCGGAGCAACCTTACAGGAGGTTTCTTTTATGCTCGTCAACGCAGCAGACATGCTCAAGAAGGCCGAGGCCGGCAAGTACGGTCTCGGTGCCTTCAACACCAACAACCTCGAGTGGACCCTGGCTATTCTCCAGGCCGCCGAGGAGGCCAAGTCTCCGCTGATCCTTCAGTGCACCGCTGGTGCCGCTAAGTGGATGGGCGGTTTCAAGGTCTGCGCCGACATGGTCAAGGCTGCCGTCGAGGCCACGGGCGTTACCGTTCCCGTCGCCCTTCACCTCGATCACGGTTCTTACGAGGACTGCTTCAAGTGCATCGAGGCCGGCTTTACGTCCATCATGTATGACGGCTCTCACGAGGAGACCTTCCAGCTTAACCTCGACCGCACCAAGGAGCTCGTTGAGCTTGCCCACTCCAAGGGCATGTCCATCGAGGCTGAGGTCGGCGGCATCGGCGGCACCGAGGACGGCGTGACCTCCAGCGGCGAGCTCGCTGATCCTGCTGAGTGCAAGCAGATTGCTGACCTGGGCGTCGACTTCCTCGCCTGCGGCATCGGCAACATCCACGGCGTGTATCCCGCCGACTGGGCTGGCCTTTCCTTCGAGCGTCTGGGCGAGATCAAGGCTCAGACCGGCGACCTGCCCCTCGTTCTGCACGGTGGTACCGGTATCCCCGAGGATCAGATCAAGAAGGCCATCTCCCTGGGCATCTCCAAGATCAACGTCAACACCGACCTGCAGCTCGTCTTCGCCAAGGGCGTCCGCGAGTACATCGAGGCTGGCAAGGATCAGCAGGGTAAGGGCTTTGACCCCCGCAAGCTCCTCAAGCCTGGTCGCGACAACATCGTTGCCCGCACCAAGGAGCTCATGGAGGAGTTCGGCTCCGTCAACAAGGCGTAAGCGTCGCTAAACTTCCCGCCGGAAGCCCCGTCTCCCTACACTGTTTCCTTTGCGCTCACCTGGCTTCGCCAGAAGTCGCGCCAAGGAAACAGTTCCGGGGGACGGGGCTTCCTTCGTTTAACGCCGCAGGGTTACTGGGCTGAATTCATTTTTTTTGACTACCGTTCGGCGGTGTTGATGGCTCCCTTGTTGGGGCTTTCTTTTTATCTCGCTACAATGGGCTTCAAGGGTTCTAGTGACTTGGAGTTTTGGTATGGCTGTTATTAATGTGCTGCCTTCGGATGGGAAGGTTGTTGACGAGGGTCCTGTTGGTTGCTCTGTTGATGTTTGCTGCGATGACTTTCGCCATCTCGATATTGGGCTACCGCCTGAGATTCTTCGTCTTAAGGATGCCGGGTATTTGACGCAGGCTGTTGCTGCTTGCGATCGCCTTTTGGAGCAGAACCCTGAGCCTTCGCTGGCTGCTTGTGTTCGTGCCGAGCGGTATCGCATGCTCGAGACGCCGCTTCATTTTTCGGTGTCGCGCGATCAGGCTATTGCGATGATTCGCGAGGAGTGGCCAGAGTTTACCGAAGAGCAGTTTGACGACCTGATTAATCGCAAGCGTATTGACTGGCGCTTTATCGATGGCGAGCTGTTCGTTCTCGACAACTTCCTCGATTCACTTTGCGTGTACCCCAAGGAGGTTCCGGGCCTGCGTCCCGATTCTACGGACGGCATCGCGCTGCGTAACCAGATGCTCAGGGAGATGGAGTCGCAAAACGGGTTGACTCGCGTCATCACGCTCAAGGCATCCGTGTCTGTCCCCGGGGCTCTGAAGGGAGAGGCTGTTCGCGCGTGGCTACCCGTTGCCGCCGCCTGTCGTCAACAGTCTCATATCGAGATACTTGATATGACGTCGGAGGGGTCCATTGCTCCTGTGAACGCCTCGGCGCGTACTGCCTCGTGGGTCTCCTCGACCGACCGATCGTTCTCGGTGACCTATCGTTACCAAATCGATGCCGCTTATCGTGATATCTATGGAGGTGCGCTTCCGGCGCATCCGTGTATGGACGCGCCGCTGCCCGAGGACACCTCCGAGGACCGTCCGCACATTGCGTTCACGCCATATTTACAACAACTGACCGAACGTGTCGTTGACGGGCTCGAGGATCCGCTCGATCGCGCTCGTGCTATCTATGATTACCTGACACAGCATATCGACTATCGCTATCAGCCACCGTACCTGCTTTTGGGATCTATTGCCGACGACTGTGCGCATTCGCTCCGCGGCGATTGCGGCGTTATGGCGCTCACGTTTATCACCATGTGCCGCATCGCGGGCGTGCCTGCCCGTTGGCAGAGCGGCCTGTATGTTGCTCCCGATTCGGTGGGGCCGCACGATTGGGCTGAGTTCTATACGCCACAGACCGGTTGGCTTAACGCCGACATATCGTTTGGTTCCTCGGCGCGCAGGATGGGGGAGGAGTGGCGTCGCCAGCACTACTTTGGCAACCTCGACCCGTGGCGTATGGTGGCCAACAATCGATTCCAGGCCGAGTTTGTGCCTGCTTTCGATGGCATGCGTGAGGACCCCTATGACAACCAGATGGGCGAGGCCTCGGTTAACGGACGTGGATGTCGTAAGCGGGAGATGTTGCGCAAGGTTGAGCTTATCGAAATGCTCGAAGTTCCATTTTCGGACTAATCAACAGAAAGCTGTGATAAACTAACTCACGCATTACGTGCCCGAGTGGCGGAATTGGCAGACGCAGTGGACTCAAAATCCACCGTTGGCAACAACGTGCGAGTTCGAGTCTCGCCTCGGGCACCATACATGCAAGTGAGCGTTCAAGGGGGTCAAGGCACCCTTTTTCGTGCCGAACTCGCGTGAGCGCGCGGAGCGTTAAGCAAACAGGCCCGTGGCCTGTTTGTAGCGGAGCGTGGCGAGGGCGCCATGCGCCCGAAGCCCGGGGCTTCGCGAAGCGAAGGCCCTTCGAGTCTCGCCTCGGGCACCATACATGCACCTGCGCTTCAAGGGGGTCAAGGCCCCCTTTTTCGTGTACGTAATGTGATAACGCGCGGTACGTGTTATTATTCGCAAGGCGTTGTTCTCGCAATGCCCTAAAGAGGAACCCGAGGGTTCCCACCTTTTGGCGCCAATGAGCAGCTGACTGGTCATACAACCTAGATTCCCTTCCTCATACCGAGGATGTCTATGTGTACGACCTGGTTGCAAAGAAGCGCCGGGTTATTTTTTTATGAATGGAGGTAGGGAAAATAGCTAAGTCTGATGACACCCGCATCAACGACGAGATCACTGCATCTTCGTGCCGTTTGATTGGCGTCGATGGCTCTCAGCTCGGCCTGTTCGCCATCCGCGATGCCCAGCGCGTCGCCGACGATCAGGGTCTCGACCTGGTCGAGATCGCTCCCAACGCGGAGCCGCCGGTCTGCAAGGTCATGGACTACGGTAAGTTCAAGTACCAGCAGGCCATGAAGGCCAAGGCCGCTCGTAAGAACCAGTCCAAGGTCGAGGTTAAGGAAATGAAGTTCCGACCCAAGATCGACGTTGGCGATTACGAGACCAAGAAGGGCCACGTTCTGCGTTTCCTCAAGAAGGGCGCACGCGTTAAGATCACCATCATGTTCCGCGGCCGTGAGATGGCTCACCCGGAGCAGGGTCTTAACGTTCTCGAGCGTCTCGCCGAGGATCTCAAGCCTTACGCTACGGTCGAGTCCAAGCCTAAGATGGAAGGCCGTAACATGCTTATGCTGCTCGCCCCGATTAAGGGCGCCTTCGATGAAGATAAAGCGGCAAGCGATACCAAGTAACTAGTGTTCTGTAACCGATTAAGGAGTATTTCATGCCTAAGATGAAGTCCCACAGCGGCACCAAGAAGCGTTTCCGCAAGACTGGTACCGGCAAGCTTATGCGCGCCAAGGCTTTCAAGAGCCACATCCTGAGCAAGAAGTCCACCAAGCGTAAGCGTGGCTTCCGTCAGGAGACCGAGATCGCCGCTGCCGACCGCAAGGTCATCAAGTCGCGTCTCGCCTAAGTTCGCGTTCCCGTTTTTCGTTTTACCGTCTAGGAGTTGATAGAACATGGCACGTATTAAGCGCGCTGTTGCCGCCAAGAAGAAGCGCCGTACCGTTATGCACCGTGCGAAGGGTTACTACGGTGCCGCTTCGCGTACTTACAAGCATGCTAAAGAGCAGGTCCAGCACTCCCTGCAGTATCAGTATCGTGATCGCCGCAACAAGAAGCGCGAGATCCGTTCTCTCTGGATCACCCGTATCAACGCTGCTGCTCGCCTGAACGACATCTCTTACTCTCAGTTCATGCACGGCCTGAAGGTTGCCGGCATCGAGCTCGACCGTAAGGTCCTGGCTCAGATGGCTTACGAGGACATCGAGTCCTTCAACGAACTGGCTACCATCGCCAAGAAGGCTCTCGAGGCCTAATAGATTCTCTTGAATCGCTAGGGGAGTGTCGCGCTGTGCGCGGCGCTCCCTCTTTTTATCTAAGGCGCTGGTTTATATAGCAAAAGCGCGGGTAGATAGACACTTACAGGTGACCGATCTTTATATATCTCTTAACCGAAGGGTCATCATCTGATACGTGCAGTATTGCTGCACCAGCCTTTCTATTACTTATATAGGAAGCGATATATTGTGTAGGAATTGTGAAGAGTGGAATTGACGTCCCACGGCGCCCCTCCGGTCTGGCAATATATCTCCTTGCCGCGCGGCCCGGTCGGACCGGATGAGCCGCAAAGCGTGCACCTTGAGAACCGGATACTGCGAGGATGGACACTAACTTCAGTGTCGCATCCGGGCAGACATCGAACCATTTGAAATGGTCTAACTTGGATTTGTTTTTCGCAAGGCCGCCGAGAGGCGGCCCCGAGAAATTCCTTTTCCTATACTAAAACCATATGAATCGAACGGAACCGATCAGCGATGAACTGAGAGGACCGGACGGGCTCGAAGCCCAGAATATTTGGACGGAGAGTTCGATCCTGGCTCAGGATGAACGCTGGCGGCGCGCCTAACACATGCAAGTCGAACGGCACCCACCTTCGGGTGGAAGCGAGTGGCGAACGGCTGAGTAACACGTGGAGAACCTGCCCCCTCCCCCGGGATAGCCGCCCGAAAGGACGGGTAATACCGGATACCCCGGGGTGCCGCATGGCACCCCGGCTAAAGCCCCGACGGGAGGGGATGGCTCCGCGGCCCATCAGGTAGACGGCGGGGTGACGGCCCACCGTGCCGACAACGGGTAGCCGGGTTGAGAGACCGACCGGCCAGATTGGGACTGAGACACGGCCCAGACTCCTACGGGAGGCAGCAGTGGGGAATCTTGCGCAATGGGGGGAACCCTGACGCAGCGACGCCGCGTGCGGGACGGAGGCCTTCGGGTCGTAAACCGCTTTCAGCAGGGAAGAGTCAAGACTGTACCTGCAGAAGAAGCCCCGGCTAACTACGTGCCAGCAGCCGCGGTAATACGTAGGGGGCGAGCGTT
>UQKV01000005.1 GCA_900541665.1 uncultured Collinsella sp. | reverse complement strand
AGCCGTGACAGCCTCATTGGCATTGGCGACTGCAACGGAGTTGGGAACGGCATCGATCATTGGCAGATCGTTATCGGAATCACCGAATACGGCCACCTCGTCGAGCGTCAGGTCCAAAGCGCGTGCCAGCTCCAGCGCGGCGCAACCCTTGTCCCAACCTGCTGGAAGGATATCGAACAGGCGCACACGATTGTTGGGAAACACGAGTGAGAGCTCCGGTACCTCAGCGGCAACGCGCTCACGTAGCTCCGCGAGCTCCTCGCGCGAGCGGGCGCTCCAGATATTCGCCTTGTATACCGGGGCATCATCGACAACGGGACGGCACGGAGCCTCTTCGCCTTTGAGCCATGCGTTGCCACCCGACTCCATGGCGCGACGCACGCGCTCGGGGTCGCTCGTCACGCAATAGGCATCGTTATCCCAAAAGTCGTCACCCAGGCTGTAGACCTTTAGATAGGTATCGTCGGTCTCTTGCTCGAGGTAATCGGCCAGACGCATCAGGGCATCGTTGTCGGTCGCGCGCGAAGCGACCGCCTGACCGTCGACAAACATGACTTGGCCGTTGCAGAACGCACCGGTCGAAAAGCACTCGGAACGATTTTTGAACATCCAGCCCATCGCGGACGGCTGGCGACCCGAAACCGGGCCAAAGTGCAGACCCGCCGCCTGCATGGCATGAATACCCTCAATGGCGTAGTCACTGGCGCCGTCATGCCCGGCTGGAATCAGTGTATCGTCCATATCGGTCAGCACAAGTTTGATCATAAGGTCCCCTCGGTCATTCTTAATCCCATCTATTGTACCGACCTGCCAAAAAGGGACAGGTTTATTTCGGCAGGTTTCATCTGGGAAAACGCAAAGTCCCAGTTGTTACCTGCCAAAATAAACCTGTCCCTTTTTGGCAGGTGCGCTAGTATAGGGAACAACAGATTCGATGCGGGAGTGCCGGCGGTGCAAACCACAAGGCTGAGAGGGCATGGGGCCCAATCCTTTGAACCTGTCAGTTAATGCTGGCGTAGGGAGCATGCCGCCTTTACAGGGGCGCTGTCTATGCACAGCGCCCCTTTTCTATGCCAAGGAGGCATGTGCAGTGATTGATTCGGAACAGCTTAAGCAAAATGTGGTCAAAGCCGTGGAGGAGATTCGCGCCACCAATCCGATGGCCGGCTCCATCACCAACACGGTGACGATCGACTTTGTCGCCAACGCGCAGCTCGCCGTGGGCGGTTCGGCCGCCATGGTCTATCTGCCCGACGAGGGCGAGGCACTCGTTGCCGGCGGCGGCGCCATCTATCTCAATATGGGCACGCTCTTCCCCATCTACGAGCAGACGATTCCCCGCGCGGCCAAGGCGGCACACGACGCCGGCAAGCCCTGGGTGCTCGATCCGGTGGGCCTGGGCATCGGCAGCCTGCGCACCCAGCTGGTAAACGAGCTCAAGCAGTACAAGCCCGCCATCGTGCGCGGCAACGCCTCCGAGATCATCGCGCTCGCCGGCCTGTGGGGTCTTGAGGGCGAGGCGGCTGATCTGAGCCGCGTGCGCGGTGTCGATACCACCGACACGGTCGACGCCGCCCGCGATGCCGCTGTGGCGCTCGCTCGCTACACCGGCGGCGCCGTAGTGGTCTCGGGCGAAGTCGACCTGATCACCGACGGCACGACCGTGGCCAAGTCCCACGGCGGCAGCCCGCTCATGTCCAAGATCACCGGCTGCGGCTGCTCGCAGGGCGGCGTGCTGGCCGTGTACGCCTGCGCTGCCGACCCGTTTACGGCAGCCGTCTGCGGCACCGCCATCTACAACGTGGCCGGCACGCGTGCCGCCGCTGTCGCCGACGCCCCGGCAAGCTTTAAGGTCGCCTTTATCGACGAGCTCTACCGCGCAACCGCCCAGGACATCGCCGATAACCAACTCGAGCTCGAGGAGGCATAGGCCATGTCCGAGCCTGCAACCAATACCGGCATGAACACGCTCGTCGCTGTGGCCATCGCCCCGTGTGGCACCGGCGACGAGCTGTCCGCCGAGGTCGCCGAGGTCGTGCGCGTCATTCGCGAGAGCGGCCTTCCCAACCGCACCACCTCGATGTTCACCGAGATCGAGGGCGACTGGGACGAGGTCATGCAGGTCGTGCGCGACGCGACCTTTGTGTTGGCGAGCAAGGGCATCCGCACCGAAGTCGTGCTCAAGGCCGATATTCGACCCGGATTTACCGACACCATGACCGGCAAACTCGAGCGCATGGAAGCGCAGATCAAAAAGCAGGAGGAAGCACGATGAGCATCCGCGACAACCTTGATATCTCGGCCTACCTGGTACTCGGCCCCGAAAACACGCTGGGACGTCCCGTGGGCGATGTGGTGGCCCAGGCACTCGACGCAGGCTTTACCTGCATCCAGGTGCGTTCCAAGGTGGCAAGCGCCCGCGAGATCATCGCACTGACCGGCGACGCCGCGCAGGCAATCGCACAGGCTGGCAAGACCGGTCAGGTCGCCTTGCTGATTGACGACCGCCTGGACTGCGTACTCGCCGCGCGCGAGCAGGGCATTGCCGTCGACGGCGTGCACGTGGGCCAGAGCGATATTCCCGTCGAGGTCTGCCGCAAGCTGCTGGGGCCCGACGCCATCGTGGGCCTTTCGGCCCGCTGCGAGGAGATGCTCGAGTACGTCAAGACCGCCGACATGAGCCTGGTCGACTACCTGGGCATCGGCCCGCTCCACGAGACCGAGACCAAGCGCGATTGCGGACGCGCAGCCGATGGCTCCATCATCACCAAGAGCTTTGAGGACCTGGCCGCCCTCCACGCGGCAAGCCCCGTGCCCATCGTGGTGGGCGGCGGCGTCAAGACGGCCGACCTGCCGCAGCTCAAGGCCACCGGCGTCGATGGCTTCTTTGTGGTGAGCGCGGTCTGCAGTGCCGACGACCCCTACGCCGCCGCCAAAGAGCTTGTCGACACCTGGCAGCAGGCATAGGCATAAGCCGAGCAGCTGATCCGCAGCCTCACATCTTCAGTAATGGAAAGCGCATCCCAGTTTGGACCTCCATTCCGGGGTGCGCTTTCCGCATGCGACCCTTACCCCGCCAGATACGCTTCCAGCGTGGGCAAGGTCGCCTCCGCATCGCGGCGACCGACCTGGTAGATGCGCTCGAGCTCATCCGGTTCGCGGCACAGCGACGGCACCTTCACCGATTCGCTCGGACGCACCACAAAGACCTCGCCGGTAGCCTCGCGACGTGCCAGGTCATCGAGCGTGGCATTGTAGACCTCATGCCGATGCTCAAGCGCTGCGACAAACTCCGGGTAGTGACGAAACACGCGCCGCAGCATGGGCATCACGCTGTTCGGCTGTTTCACAAAACCAGCCGGCTGCGTGAGTACCACGATATTGCGGTCATACCCCTGCGCAAACAGCCATGCACTGGGAATGGAATCGGCCACGCCGCCATCCAGGTACTTACGGCCCTCAATGGCGACAGGACGCGTCGCCACAGGAATCGCCGACGATGCCCGGATCCACTCGATATCCCTCTCGTCGCCATAGGGCAGGTCGTGGTAGACGGCCTTGCCCGTCTCGATATCGGTACACACGCACGTAAACCGCATGGGGCAGGCGCGATATGTCTCCAGGTCGATGGGATCGCGCTCGATGGGCACCTCGTGATAGGCAAAATCGGCATTGAACATATCGCCGGTTCGCAACCAGCTTGTCACGCTTGCATAGCGCTTGTCGGCACAATAGGCCTTGTTGTAGCGAATGGCGCGGCCAATCTGGCGCGATTTAAAGTTGTAACCAAACGCCGCGCCCGCCGAGACACCCACCATATGGTCGCAGGTCAAACCGTGCTCCATCCAAACGTCGAGCACGCCCGCCGTATACATACCGCGGTAGCCGCCTCCCTCGAGTGCCAGCCCCACCGTGCGCGTCGTATCCGGCTGTGCCATGCGACCATCTCCGTTCCTGCGTTTAAAACCGGGACAAGTATACCCGTCAACATATATCGTCTCAGTCGCATTTTTATCGGACATCGCATCGTCGCGCTGCCGTTTGTCGAATAATGGCCGCCCACAGCATGTGCACCCATATATAATTGTGTGCTGTTGTTTATACTACGCAGTAGTTATCAACAGCGAACATTAGCCGGTAAAGTAACCCAACAACGCAGCGAGGCGGGGGCCTGGATACACGCAAAGCGCCGAACATCAACGCGTGTGCACAACGAGCTCGCCCGACGCAATCCGCCCCGACCTCAGAAAGCCGCTTAGAACATGGATACTGTCAGCAATTACACCGAAACGCTCGAAAAGACCGTCCGTGACCTTCTCGAGCGTCAGGAGGATCTGATCAGGACGGCCTTTACCGACCAGCTTACCGGGCTTGGCAACCGTGGCGGCTTTGCCCGTTCCCTCGAGGAGCTCTGGGAGCAGGACGCCCCCGTTACCATGGCGTTCATCGATATCGACAATCTCAAGCACTGCAACGACGTCTTTGGGCATGACGAGGGCAACCGCTATATCTTGCAGGTAAGTCTCTATCTTAAGCTGTATATGAAGGTGGGCGAAGCGGCGTTTCGCATAGGCGGCGACGAGTTTGCCATCCTATCTACGATTGCAACCGAGGACGACCTCGCCGAACGTCTGAAACACTGCCGAACGGTTCTGCTCAAAAACAACGATTCCGAGATGCCCCGCTCGTTTAGCTACGGAGTGTCACATGCCGACCCTGCCCTGGGCGAAGCTTCCAATCGCATGACGCTCGATGCCGACCATCGCATGTACGACTACAAGCTACGTCATGCCGTACACCTTGATCGGCGCAATATCTCGCAAGTCCACACCGACGACTTCGAAATAAGCGATCGCATTTTCGACGCCTTTTCGATGCTCAACGAGGGCCGCTATTTCTTTATCGAGAACTTGGACAAACATCGCACCCTTTGGTCGCAAGGCGCCTTGCGCGATCTTGGCCTTCCCTCGGAGCACATAGACAACTGTCGCGATTACTGGAAAACGCGCGTGCATCCCGATGACCTCGAGGCCTACATCAACGACATCGACCAGGTCTATAACGGCACCAAGCACCGTCGCGTCATGCAGTATCGTGTGCGCAATGCCGTCGGTGACTACGTCCTCTGCCGTGCTCGCGGGTTTCGCATCGACGGCGACGAAAATGTCCCCTCGCTCTATGTCGGCGAGCTCGTCAACCACTCACTTGCCGAAACCGTCGACGCCGCGACAGGCCTCGGAACGCAGCGCATGTTGGTCAATGCCATCGACGCCTGTCGTTGCGACCGTTGCGAGACGGGCCTTATAGCGGTGCGCGTTCGTGGCACGACAAAGCTCAACGAGCTCTACGGAGCCGAGGCTGTCGACAACATGCTCGCCGAATACGCAGGCCGCATGCTGTCGATCACCCGCGGCAGGAGCAGGGTCTACCGTTCACGTAGCGTCCAGTTCGTCGTGCTCAGCAACGACCTGGACCACGAGGCATTCGAGCAACTGACCCGCCACCTTAAAGAGGCCGTTTTCGCTCCTGTTCAAATCGCAGGCGACACCATTACTCCCGTCTGCCTTGTCGTCCCGGCCTTTTACGAACACTTAACCCATCAAGCGACCGCCGTTTTAGGCGAACTCGACCGTCGCCTTCGCACGGTCGGCGGGCTTGTTCCCAACGACAGCCTCCCCATACCCGAGGTCGAGCGCAAAAGCGCAATCGCCGAACGCATCGATATGCTCACCGGCCTCTGCCGACCCAGCGAGTTTATGCGCCGTGCCAATGCCTTCATCAAGGCAAGGCGCGACGGCGCTTGGTGTATCGCCACCGTCGATATGGGCCACATGCGCCTATTTAACGAATGGTATGGACAGGCCGAAGGCGACCGTATGCTTGCCGATGTGGGCACGGTGCTCAAGGATATCGAGAACGCCGACATGGGTGTCGCGGGATACTGGGGGCAAGACGACTTTTGTCTGCTCATACCCTTTGAACACGATTTCGTTCACCGAGTCTATGCGCGCGTGCGCGAGGCCGTAGCCAGGCATGATGACGGCGTAGGTTTTTGGCCGTCCATGGGCGTTTACCCCATCGACTCCAATGAGGAGATCACCATCGATGCGCAGGCAAAGGCCATGTTTACCAATCGGCGCGCAAAAAACGACTTTAAGGAGCGCATTGCCATTTTCTGCCCCGCGGAGTACGAGCGCGAAGTCGCGTTCCACCGCACGCTGACCGAATTCCAGTACGCGCTCTCAGATGGTCGTATTACCTACCACTTGCAGCCCCAGGTCGATATGGAAACCGGTGAGATTATTGGCGCCGAAGCACTCACCCGCTGGATTGACAAGGACGGCTCTCTCATTTCGCCCGCAACGTTTATCCCCGCACTCGAGGAAAGCGGCTTTGTGGTGACGCTCGACAAGTTTATTTGGCAGGGTGTCGCCTCGTGGCTGCGCAAGCGCATCGATCGAGGACTTCGTGTGGTTCCGGTTTCGCTTAATGTGTCGCGCGTGGATATCCTTGCCTGCGACGTTGCCGAACATATGGGGGCGCTTGCCGCCCAATACAACCTACCGCCCGAGCTCATGCGTATCGAGATCGCTGAGACGGCTTATACGGGAGAGTCCGAGGCCGTGGACAAACTGACGGCCGACCTGCACACCCGCGGCTTCTCGACCTATATGGACGATTTTGGCACCGGTCAGTCCACGCTCGCGATGCTCAAGAACGTCAACGTCGACGTCATCAAGCTCGACCGCGCCTTTGTACCCACCGACCGCGATCAAGGCCGCAGCACGCAAATCATTTCATCGATGCTCGAGATGGCGCAGTCGCTCCATCTGCCCGTCGAGGTCGAAGGCGTCGAGACAAATGAGCAGGCGAACATGCTACGGCAAATGGGCGCCCGCTACGCTCAGGGCTTCCTCTACTACCGCCCCATGCCAGCGAAGGATTTTGAGGCATTGCTCGATGGTGGCAATAACAACTGATACGCTCGCACGCAAAACGCCACCGCCGAAGGGGGAATTTGTCTCCATTAGCTAACTTATATCCCCAATTCAAACCAAATTGGGGATATGATACAAACCATTGTTCCGCCCAAGGAGGTTATCCATCATGAACGAGTCATATCGCCTGGGCGAGCAATCGATTATTGCCTATCTTCAGCGACTTGCGAATGGCATCTCGACTGCCGAACTCGATGTTGCCGCGCTGCCTGCTGAGCTACGCGCCGTTGGCGAGCAACTGCAAAAGACGCATGCCATCCTGCAGCAAGAGCGCCGGCTGCTTGAGAGCAACGCCTATATCGACCCGCTCACCAACTTGGGCAACCGCAACGGATTCGACCGTCACGTCGAGCAACTCTGGCACAAAGGCGACCCTTTCACCTGCGCCTATATTGACATCGACCATCTCAAACATTGCAATGATAGGTTTGGCCACGCCGAAGGCAATCGCTATATTCTGAGCATCTGCCGCACGCTCTCCGAAACCATGGAGCACGATGAGATGCTGTTCCGTATCGGTGGAGACGAGTTTGTGCTCATCTCGCTCTCCGCAAACGAGACTGAACTCGAGCAGCGCTTGGAGCAGGTACGTGCCGAGCTGATCGAGGCGAGCTCAGGTGGCAAGGCGCCCATGATCGGCAGCTTTAGCTTTGGCTGCTCGCGCGTCGATCCACTTGCCGGCGACACGCGTCGCCAGATGACGATGGATGCCGATCGCAAGATGTATCGCTATAAGCTTATGCATCGTGTGCAACAACCGAAAGACGATGACGCGCCGCAACGCCCAATCGTCGATCAGCTTCCCTGCAACGACCGGGTGTTCCAAGCGATCTCCATGAGCTCCGAGACGCGTTATCCGTTCATCCTTAACCTCGATACGGGCGAATCGCAATGGTCGGTTAACGCCGTGCGCGATTTTGACCTGCCCTCCCAGCACCCTTTTAGCTCACTCGACATGTGGCTCGCCCGCGTTCATCCCGAGGACCGCAACAACGTACGCGCCGAACTCGACATGGTGATAAACAGCACATGGCACTTCCACTACATGCAGTATCGCGTAATGGATGCCACCGGAAATTACGTGCTTTGCGACTGCACGGGCTACCGCTTGGACGGCACCGATACCGAGCCCAGCATGTATGTGGGCATTATCGTCAACCGAAGCTTGGCAGATACGACCGATTCCGTGACCGGCCTGGGCGATATTCACGCCCTGGTCAACGCCATTGGCGAAATGCGTCGCGTGCCGCGCGAGGCAGGCTTTATTGCCATTAAGGTCGACGATATCGCCGAGGTCAATGCCCGCTTTGGATTCGATGCAGGCGACCGCGTGCTCGCCGAAAGCGCCGCCTGCCTCATGGATTGTTCGCGCGGCAAGGGCCGCCTGTTCCGCTCAACGGGGCCGATGTTCGTGGCACTCTTCGATGAGCTCGGCCCCGAGGCAATCGACGAGATCGCGAGCGACATCGAACGGTTCCTGGGTACTCCCGTGCTCATCGGCTCACTTGAATATCAGCCGCCCATTCGCGTGGCCACGCTCCATCTGGACGGCGTCGACCGTCAGCCCGTTTCCATTTTGAACGAGCTCAAAGCGTTGCTCGGGAAAGCCGTGCAGGTGCCAGGTACCAAACTGGATTAGCGCCGCGCCCACGCCATCTGCCCTCTCGTGCGATAATCCTCCGCAGAAGTCACCAAAAGCAGAGGGAGTTTGTGATGAAGGTTCTTTTGGTCAATGGCAGCCCCAAGGCAAACGGCAACACGGCCCGCGCACTCGCCGAAGTCGCCGAGCAGCTCAATGCCGAAGGCATTGATACCGAGGTGTTTCAGCTGGGCGCCAAGCCCATTCGCGATTGCATCGGTTGCGGCCAGTGCGGCAAGCTCGGTGGTCGCTGCACCTTTGACGACGACGTGGTGAACGAGCTCATCGCTGCCGCCGAGCAGTCAGATGGCTTTGTCTTTGGCTCGCCCGTCTACTATGCGCACCCCAGCGGGCGCATCCTTTCGGCCCTCGATCGCGCCTTCTATGCAGGCGGGCACGCCTTTGAGCACAAACCCGGCGCCGCGGTCGCTGTCGCCCGTCGCGGCGGCACGTCGACCACGTTCGATGTGCTCAACAAGTACTTCACCATTAAGCAAATGCCCGTGGTTGCCTCCACCTACTGGAACAACGTGTTTGGCCGCGTGCCCGGCGACGCCGATGGGGATGCCGAGGGCCTTGCCACCATGCGAAACATCGGCAAAAACATGGCGTGGCTCCTGCGCTGTATCGAGGCAGGACAGGCCGCCGGTATCAACGCACCCGAGGCAGATCACGCAACGACCAACTTCATTCGATAGAACGGCGGAACATACTATGAACGTGCAAATCTTCGGCACCAAGAAGTCCTTTGATACCAAGAAGGCCCAGCGCTTCTTCAAAGAGCGCCGCATTAAGGTGCAGTTTATTGACCTTAAGGAAAAGGAGATGAGCAAGGGCGAGCTCACGAGCGTGATGCAGGCGGTCGGCGGCATCGACAAGCTGCTCAACCCCAAAGCTAAGGACGAGGAGACGCTCGCGCTCATCCAGCACCTCACCCCTAGCCAGCGCTTCGATAAACTGCTCGAGAATCAGCAGGTTCTAGCCGAGCCCATCGTGCGCAACGGCAAAAAGGCCACCGTCGGTTATTGCCCCGATGTGTGGGGAGCCTGGGAGTAGCCTGTGTTATTTGCCAGCGCGTGGGTATAAGAGCGAGCGTTTGGCATAAGATTTAACTGTAAGCCATGTCTAACAAAGGAGGGCACATGCCCAACAAACCCGTAAAGATCATCATGCTTACCGGCTACCTCGGTGCCGGCAAGACCACGCTGCTCAACCACATCCTCGCTAACGACGGCGGTATCCGCGCCGCCGTGATCGTCAACGATATCGGCGAGATCAACGTCGACGCCAGCCTCATCGCCGACGGCGGCCTTTCCGAGACCGACGACCTCATCCCGCTCACCAACGGCTGCATCTGCTGTACGCTTTCGGACGACCTTGCCAACCAGCTGCAGGGCATCGCCGATTCGGGTGACTTCGATTACATCATCATCGAGGCCTCGGGCATTTGCGAGCCCATCCCCATCGCCTACACCATCTCGAGCTTCTGCGACGAGGCCAAGGTGGGCGGCGAGCCCAAGCTCGCACTCGACAACATCGTGGCCGTAGTCGATTGCGCCCGCATGTACGACGAGTTCAACGGCGGCCGCGACCTGCTGGCCGAGGATATCGACGAGGACGACATCGAGAGCCTACTCATCCAGCAGATCGAGTTCTGCTCCACGCTGATCCTCAACAAGACCGATACCGTGAGCCCCGAGCAGATCGCCGAGCTCAAGGCCATCGTGCGCAGCCTGCAGAAAGACGCCGTGATCGTCGAGGCCCAAAACGGCGAGGTCCCCATGGAGGAGCTGCTCGACACCGACCGCTTCGACTTTATGCGCGCCTACAACTCCGCCGCCTGGATCGAGGCCATGGAGCATCCCGAGGAGCACGACGACCCCGAGGTGCTCGAGTACGACATCGAGACCTTTGTGTACTCGCGCCGCAAGCCGTTTGACCTGCAGAAGTTCACCGATTTTGTTGAGCAGGAGTGGCCCGACGAGGTCATCCGCGTCAAGGGTCCACTGTGGCAGACCGGCGATCCGGACATGTGCTACATGTTTGAGCAGGCCGGCCACCAGATGCGCCTGATGGAGAACGGCCTGTTTGTCGATTCGGCGCCCGAGGGCGAGAAGCAGAAGATCATCGACGAGAACCCCGAGATCATGCAGATTTGGGACGACGAGACGGGCGACCGCATGACGAGTCTGTGCATCATCGGCCGTCACATGGACAAGGATGCGCTCATCGCCTCCCTCGATGCCTGCCTAACCGACTGGCACCGCGCCTAGGTTTATCCAAGCGGGCATTTTTCCGCCTACGTAGCCGCCAAACCACCACGAAGGTGCCCTTCGTGGTGGTTTTTCGTTCTGAGCCAAGGAGATTCATGTTCAACATTGTGCTGTATGCGCCCGAGATTCCAGCCAATACGGGAAATATCGGCCGTACCTGCGTGGTCACCGGCGCCCGCCTGCATCTGGTGGAGCCGCTGGGCTTTTCGCTCGACGACAAGACGGTACGTCGCGCCGGCCTGGGCTACTGGCAGAACTTGGACGTGACAACCTATGCCGGCTGGGAGGATTTCCTTGCGCGCAACGGCCTCTCCCCTGCCGACGAGCACCTACATCTGCTGACCAAAAAGGCACGCCGCACCTATGCGCAAAGCACCTACCGCGACGGCGACTACTTGGTCTTTGGCAGCGAGAGCTCGGGCATTCCCGAGCCGCTGCTCGCCGCGGCGCCCGAGCGCTGCGAACGCATCCCTATGCTGCGCGATTGCGACTCGCTCGATAACGCCGAGGCTTGGGAAGCCCACGAGGAATCACTCGGACATACCGAGGACAGCCACGAGGCCATCCTTCGGCAGGATATCTGCGGCAACTTCGTCAACCCGGACGACTACCGCATCAGCGCACTCAACCTCTCCAACAGCGCCGCCATCGTCCTCTACGAGGCCCTGCGCCAGACAGGCTTTCCGGGAATGTGACAAAGGAACTGTCCCTTTGTCACATTCGGTTATAAGTAGCGGCCGGTGATGCTTGCGGAGCAGGCTGCGATGTCGCCTGGCGTGCCGGCGCAGACGATTTGCCCGCCCGCATTGCCACCGCCTGGGCCCATGTCGATCACGTAATCGGCGTTACGGATAAGGTCGAGATCGTGTTCGATCACGATAACCGTGGCGCCTTTGGCAACAAGGCCGTCGAACACATTCAGCAACACCTGAACATCGAGCGGATGCAGGCCGATCGTGGGCTCGTCGAACACAAATACGGCATCATCCTGCACGCGTCCCATCTCGCTCGCGAGCTTAAGACGCTGCGCCTCGCCGCCCGAAAGCGCCGGCGTGGGCTCACCGAGCGTGAGATAGCCCAAGCCAAGGTCGTGCAAGGTCTGCAAGCGCGTCTGAACTTTCTTGAGCCCCACCGTGGCGTCGATGGCCTCGTCCACACTCATGTCCATGAGCTGCGGCAACGTAAGCAGACTCCCGTCCTTGCCCTCGCGATGGATATGCGAAGCCGCGTCTGCATAACGTGAGCCGCGACATGCCGGGCAGACGATTTCGACATCGGGCAAAAACTGCACGTCGAGCGATATCGAGCCCGTGCCATCACACGTAGGGCAGCGCAAGGCGCCGGTATTGTAGCTAAAGGCGCCCGCCTTGTAGCCGACTGCCTTGGCCTCGGGCGTACGGGCGAAGGCGCGGCGCAGCTCATCATGGATGTCGGCATAGGTTGCCACCGTCGAGCGCACGTTGGCACCGATGGGCGTGGCGTCAATCAGGTTTGCTCGTGCGATACCCTCGGCATCGATCCAGCGCACATGTTTTGGCAGGCGCTCGCCAGTTGCCTGAGCCTTAAGTGCCGGAATGAGCGTCTCGAGCACCAATGTCGTCTTGCCCGAGCCCGAAACGCCCGTCACCGCAGCGAGACGGCCGCGCGGGATATCGACTTCGAGCGGTTTGACGGTATGGATGGCCTCGGTTGCCATGCGGATATGGCCCTGGTCGAACATTTCCTCATCAGTCACCTGCGGACGCAAGCGCTTGGACTCTGAGCACAAAAACGGCGCGATGCGACTGCCCTGCGATTGTTCAACCTCCTCCACCGTGCCCGCGGCGATTACACTGCCGCCACCTGCTCCGGCAACGGGGCCCATCTCGACCAGATAGTCGGCTTCCGCCAGTACGCGCGTATCGTGGTCGACAACAACCACGGTGTTGCCGTCATCAACCAGATCGCGCATCACGCCTACCAGACCATCAACATTGGCAGGATGCAAGCCAATCGAGGGCTCGTCCAGCACATAGAGCACGCCCGTCGATCGGTTGCGCACCACGCGAGCGAGCTGCACGCGCTGACGCTCGCCCGTGGAGAGCGTAGCACCGGCGCGGTCGAGTGAAAGGTAATCGAGGCCCAGGTCGACCAGACGACGGGCCGCACTCAAAAACGAATCGCATATATCCGTCGCCATGGGCCGCATCTCGGCCGGCAAGGATGCGGGCACCCCGCGCACCCACTCGATCGCATCACCAAGCGTCATGGCCGCGGCCTGAGCCAGATTGGTACCACGCACCTGGGGCTGGCGCGCAGCCTCGGAGAGACGCGTGCCGGCGCAGTCACGGCATGGTCCCTCGCGCAAAAAGCGAGCCACACGCTTAAGCCCCTTATCGTCTTTAACCTTGGCGAGCGCATTCTCAACGGTATAGACGGCGTTGTAATAGGTAAAGTCGAGCGGCGTGGCGCCCTCGCCGTTTTTGGGAACGTAGAGAATGTGCTTCTTAACCGCCGGGCCGTGAAACACGATGTCGCGCTCTTGAGGCGTGAGCTGGTTAAACGGCACGTCGGTGCGCACGCCCATCTCGCCGGCCACCTGCTTCATCAGATCCCACATGAGCGTGCCCCAGGGAAGCACCGCGCCTTCGTTGATGGTCTTTGACTCGTCGGGCACCAGGCTCGCCTCGTCTACCTCGCGCATGACACCGGTGCCGCCGCAGGTAGGGCACGCACCACCGCTATTGAAAGCCAAATCCTCGGCACTCGGCGCGTAGAACTCGCGGCCGCATGTCGGACACGTGAGCGACAGGCCTGCGGCCACGTTAAGGCTCGGCTCAACGCGCGCCCCGCAGTGCGGGCACACGTGATGGGCGCAACGGCTAAAGAGCAGACGCAGGCTATTGTTAAGCTCGGTCATGGTGCCAAAGGTGGAACGCACGCCCGGCACGCTGGGGCGTTGATGCAATGCGAGCGCCGCCGGCACGTGCAGCACCTCGTCCACCTGGGCGTGCTCGGCTTGCGTCAGGCGACGTCGAGTATAGGTGCTGAGCGCCTCCAGGTAACGGCGCGAGCCCTCGGCGTAAAGAACGCCCAGTGCCAGCGAGCTCTTACCCGAACCCGACACGCCGGCAATACCCACGAGCTTTCCCAGCGGGATATCGATATCGATGTCCTTGAGGTTGTGGACACGTGCACCACGCACCTCGATAGCACTTGGTTGTTGCGACACCGTCATCGCTCCCCTTCCTGTTAGCCGAACGTGGCAAAGGGACTGTCCCTTTGCCACGTTACTCGCACTGTGCCTGCCTGCGCCAGTCTTCGCGGGTCAAATACGTAAAGTACTCGGTACGCATATCGCCCATAAGCTCGCAGGGCACGTCGCGCTCAACGTGATGTGGCGTGAACCCGCATTTTTGCTGGACGCGTAACGACTTGTTATTGCCCTCATAGTATCCGCACCAAAGCGCCTTGCAGCCAAGCGTATCGAACGCATAGCGCTGCATGGCTCGCACGGCTTCGGGAGCAAAGCCTAGACCCCAGAATGGCTTGGCGATCCAATACCCCACCTCGAACTCGAGTCCGCCTCTTTGGCTGTTCGACTCACAGCGAGGCGGCATGAGCCCGATGCTGCCCACGGGCTCGTCTGTCTCAGGCAGGCAAATGGCAAAGGTATGGGGCGCCGTAAAGACCGTCCGAATGATCTCTCTGCTCTCCTCAATGCTTCGATGGGGCGGCCAGCCCGCAGCCGGTCCCACGTCCGGGTCGCTCGCGTACGTAAACAGGCTCGCCGCATCCGCCTCGCGCCACGGGCGAAGCGTCAAGCGCACAGTATGAATCACCATAATTTAGCCTCTCAACTATCGACGTGACAAAGGGGCTGTCCCTTTGTCACGTCACTCATGCCATAAAACGCGGCCGCGGATGTACTCGCCCAGCATGGGCACGGTAAACCGGACGAGGCCGTATCCGGCAGCCTCGATGACGCGCTCGCGAATCAAGCTTGCGCGATATTTACTCGCCCAACTCTGAGTACGGTCGCAACGCTCAATGATGTCCGCCATGCGCGTCGGCTTACCCTCGTCAGCAGCCATGGCCTCGATAAAGAGGCGCTGTGGGCTGCGCAGTCCGTAATACAGGGGCGCGTCGACCGCTTCGTAGAACTCGGAGACGGCGTCCGTATGGCCTGCCTCGACATCGCACACTTCAATGACCTGCGAGCCACGCCGGACAGCAGAGCGCCACATGTAATAGCCCACCAGCTGGACCATATAGGGATGCCCCATGCTCCTGCGCGCCGCAAGGTCCGCCGTCTCCGCATCGACGCAGAGACCGGTACTCTCGACTGTCTGGATATATGAATCCCGCACCCTGGGCAAAGAAATCGCCCCCAGCGTACGCTGCTGGGCGCGGCGCAGAAACGTTACGCTCGGCTCTTCGAGCAAGTCATCAACCATACTGGGCAAGCCGGCAAAAACCAGCGCAAGACCGCGCTGGTCGCTATCGGGCAAGCCCGTGGCATCTTGATCTCCAAGCACTTGCTGATAGAGAACGGCCAGCGCCGCCAGCTCCTCGATAGACGCAGATTGGGCCTCGTCAATCGCAAACAGTAAGCCCTTTCCCGGCCCGAGCTTCTTGAGGCGCTCGTTGACCAGCCCTCGCAACGTCTCGCCTTTTGCTCGCGCCGCCTCAACCGACATCCGACCAAACGACGGACCGAACTCCATTGACGTCACAACGGGTTTATTCGAGCGAAGCGCCTCGGCCAAGCGGTCGCATAAGCCAAGCGAAGCGGAATCGGAGACAACCGCCCATCCGCGCTCGCTAGCCAAACGTTGCAGCTCCCGCAGGAGAACCGTTTTGCCGCAGCCGCGGTTTCCCGTAATGAGCATGAGCCTGCCCGGCGCTCCGGCGCCGTTATCGAGTCCTTCCTCGAAATCTTCGATGACCGACTCGCGACCGATGAGCATTGGAGGCCGCTTGCCAGCCGTGGGCTTAAAGGGATTTGGATTCATGTCGGCCTCCTCGGATTGGCAAACCCTGGTAATAGTTATACCAACTTATACCGAGTTATACCAACAGGATGCGACAAAGAGACTAACCCTCTATCACCTATGGCCGAAAAACTCGGCGTCCGCCGCTCGCCAGGGGCGGAAGGAGGCGGGATCGATCTTTACGTGCGCTGCGGCGGGCACGTCATACCATTTGACCGTGTAGCCGGCGCCGTGAGAGCAAAAGACCGAATCGGGCGTGTTGGGCAGATCGGCCTCGGGCTCATAGGCGGCCGTCTCGATTACGCGCTCGGCATCATGGCAAGCCGCATAACCGGCGAACTCCAGGTACAGATGACCGCGACCGCTCGTGTAGGCAGCCACCTCCAGCGCGTAATCCTGCACCTCGGATGCCGGCACGCGACCCACAAGCTTTGCCCGGTCTCCCGCCATCGTCGGCGGCTCGTACTCGGCACCCATGCGCGTGGCATCTGAGAGCGACCGGCCCACGCACTCCCCCGGCACCTCGAGCTCAAAGCGATACCACGGTTCCACCAGTACCGCCGCGCCGGCCTCACGCGCCTGCATGAGCCCCTGGCGAATCGCGCGATACGTGGCCTGGCGAAAATCGCCGCCCTCGGTGTGTTTGGCATGCGCACGGCCGCCCGTGAGCGTAATGCGCACATCGGTGATGGGCGAGCCGGTCAGCACGCCCAGGTGATCGCGCTCCATGGCGTTGGTGAGTGCCAAACGCTGCCAGTTAAGATCGAGCTCGTCGGTCGAGGTCACGGTGCCAAACTGCACGCCCGAACCCGCTGGCAACGGCTCCAGACGCAGATGCACCTCGGCATAGTGGCGCAGTGGCTCAAAGTGGCCCACGCCCTCGACCGGCTGCGAAATAGTCTCCTTATAGAGAATGCCGCCAGGCTCAAACGCAATCGAAAGGCCAAAGCGATCGGCCAGCACGCGCTGCACGACCTCGAGCTGCACCGCTCCCATGAGCTGCAGATGTATTTGTTCAAGATGCGTGTTCCAGCTTACGCCGAGCATGGGATCTTCGTCCGCCAACTCAGTCAGCGCTTTGAACACCGCATGGACATCGTGTTCGCCCGGAAGCACCGTATAGGTGAGGACCGGCGCAATGACGGGCGCATCGCCCGCAGGCTCCGCGCCCAGGGCATCGCCCGGGCGAACGTGCGCAAGACCCGTCACGGCGCAGATGCCGCCAGCGGCAACTTCCTGGGCAAGCTCGTATTTCTCGCCGTTATAGATGCGTACCTGATCGATCTTTTGCTCCCATGCCTCAGCACCGGAACGTCCGCCAATCACCTGCTTGGCATGCAGCGTGCCGCCGGTCACTTTAACCCAAGCCAAGCGCTCGCCGCGGTCCCCGCGGCTGACGCGATAGACGCGGGCGGCAAACTCCGGGAGCCACGCCTGTTCGCGCATCAGCGCGCATATATCATCCAACAGCTCGTCCACACCTTGGTCCTTAAGCGCCGAGCCGGCAAAGCAGGGAAAGAGCTTGCGCTCGGCAACCATGCGCGACAGCGTCGCGACGGAAAGCTCACCCATCTCGAGAAACTCCTCGAGAGCCGCTTCATCCAACGCAGCAGCGTCCTCCTGAACGGTGCCGCCCGCCAGCAGTTCGTTGGCATCCAGGCAGCCCTCGGAAAGACGCTGCCCAAGCTGTGCAAGCAAAACATCGCGGCCGGGATTCTCCAAATCGATCTTGTTGATGAAGATGAACGTCGGGATGTCATAGCGCGCAAGCAGGCGCCACAGGGTTTCGGTGTGCCCCTGTACGCCATCGTTGGCGCCTACCACCAGAATCGCGTAGTCCAGGGCACGCAGCGTGCGCTCCGCCTCGGCAGAAAAATCGACATGGCCGGGAGCGTCCACGAGCATAACGTGGGTATCACCATGGTCGAGCACAGCCTGCGACGAGAAAATCGTGATACCGCGCTCACGCTCGATCTCGTTCGTATCCAGATGCGAGTCGCCATCGTCAACGCGGCCGCGCTTGCGAATGCGACCCGCGTTGAACAGCATGGCCTCGGCCAACGTGGTCTTGCCGGCATCGACATGCGCCAAGATTCCAACGACTGCCTGCTTCGACATGGCTCTCCTCTTATTACAAGCCCATCGCACGCGGCAACGGGCGTCCTCGTTCCACACTGGATGATACAATTTACGGGCCGGCGGGCGAAGCGGGCCCTATCCCCCGACCGAGCTCATCGCCCCGCGTTGCCGCGCGGCGATTTTCGTAGGTTCGCGCCTTGCGAAAGCCGGCACCTCCCCTTTTTGTCTGCCCGGGCTCATCTGGGGCGATAACAACGCAAGCCCCACAACAACGCGTTTTACCAAAAATGGCCCCACTCGGGGCCATTTTCATTTCGATGAAACGCTGGTATGTGACTCGGCCTTTATGCCTCGCGCAGCCAATCAAACGCGACGCGCGGCGTACCGTCCGACACATATACGATACCGGCGCGCTTAAACCCGGCCTTGGCGATGACGCCCTGCATGGGCAGGTTGTCTTGGTGCGTGTCGACACGCAGGTGGTCGGCGCGCTCCTTGGCAAAGGCAAACATCGCGGCCGCGATACCGTGCACGGTGCCGTCGGACGCCACACGGTGCAGCACGGCGTACGGAGTGTCGCTACGCCATTGACCGTCCTCAATTACGTCATAGCACTCGTCCGGGCCCGGCAAAAAGGCAAACGTCGCCACCACACGGCCGTCGACTTCGCACACATAGCTGCCACCGGCGGCGATATCGACAGCCAGCTGCTCGGCAGAAGGCGTGCCCTCAGGCCATTGCGTGGCGTTGCCATGCGCGCGCATAAAGGCGCGGGCGGCGTCATAGATAGCCATGACGGCGGGAATGTCGGTATCGAGGGTTTTTCTGATCATCACGCGGCGACCTCACGTTTATTGGTATCACTTTGATTGAGCAATGATACCAACGTTTGGAGAGGGGCGCGATGCAGATGGGAAGCAAAAAGCGAGCCTCCTGGTCAAAGGCCAAAAGCGAGTTTTTGGGCGCTGCCACCGGCGGCGATATGAGCGACCTGTTTGCACGTGAGGACGAGCGCCGCGACGCCCTGGACGCCGAGCGCGAAGAAGCCTGGCGTTACAAGTCGTGCGAGCGCAAAAACCGTTACGACACACGCGCCGAGGCCGAAGCCGTTATGGCCGATTGCGAAAACCGCGGACGGCGCGGTTTAGCCTGCTACAAATGCGAGTACTGCGGCGGCTGGCATCTGACGTCGCACCCTTGGAAATAGGGTCCGCATCGGCACGGCACTGACGGAGCGCCAACCATCGCACACAAGCTACAGGCGCGGCGGCACCAAAACATCGTAGCGAACGGCCTTGCCCGCGAGCTGATAGCTCGGCTTAACGCCGGCAAGCAGCGGCCCCTTCACCGGTCGTTTGATAACGACCTTGCGCGGATGCACCGCAAGCGCTGCCTCGACCAGCGTCTCCTCATTAGCACACGGCTGCTCCAGATGATGCAGGAGCTGAAACTTCTTTTTAACCGCCGCGCTCTTGGTGCGCTCAGGAAACATGGGATCCAGATAAACCACATCGGGAGCGGCAAGCTCGCCCTGTCCAATCAGCTCAGCTGTATGGCGAAGGCCGGCAATGCTGTCCTCGCCCGCATGTAAGCGCATGCGCGACGCGGCAGCCGCAAGCGCCGGATCATCTGCCGCGCGATCCAAGGCATCCTTGAGGAGCGCCGCAATCACACAATCCTGTTCATATAGATCGACGGTAAAGCCCGCGGCAGCCAGCAGCAGCGAATCCTCGCCAAAGCCTGCCGTGGCGTCAATCGCCCATGGGCTCTCGATGCCTTTTGCGCGCGCAGCCTTTACCAGCAGCTCTTGCTGCAGACGGCCCTGTTTGAGCCGTGGAAGCATGCGGCCAAAATCGGCACGCAGCTCCATTGTGCCGTCGGTGAGCGTGAGGCCCTCGGACTTCCCGGTCAGCTCAAGCCCCGCGGCCCGAGCAACAAAAAAGGGATCGGCGACGCCCATGGACACTCCTTAACAAGCAAAACGAATACGCGAGCGCCGTTCATGACGACACCCAACCGTCCGCTATTGTCCCACATGCGACATGGCCCACAGCATCCCAATGCAAAGCACCGCCATCAATCCCGTGCACACGGCAGCGATCACAGAATCACCCATGCGCCTTCCCAACGACCGCGGCTCATGCACTTGCCCTGCTCCGTACATCATGGCTCCTCCTTGAGACCAGCTCTTACCATGGACCCATCATCGCAGCGCCGCGCATACGCTGCCACCGATTTGACTTACGCCCAGCTTTCCTTTTTGAAAGGTTGGGTTTGGCAGCGCGGGCTCAATGCGCTTTCAAACGCATGCATCGCCGCGTTGAACTACAATGTGCTTCACCATATGTGCAGTACATTGGGTGCGCCAAGTTGGCGTACTCGTATCGAAAGGACCAGCCATGAGCTTCACTCGCAAGACTCTCAAAATCCTTGCTCTCATCTACTTTGTTTTGGGCATCGCCAGCCTCGTCACCGCCGGCGTCGGTATCGCCACGGGCGGTCTCGATTCCACGTACGGTTCGTACGCCACGCTCGCAGCGGTCGTGCTTATCGCCAAGGGTCTCGTCGACCTTGCCGCAGGCGTCGCCGGTATCAAGGGCGCCAACAAGCCTTCGCAGGTGGACGGCGCGTTTAAGCTCGGTATTGTTGCCGCGGTCGCCACGCTTGCCCAAGCGGTGCTCACGCTTCCCGCGTTTGGCGGCGACGCCATCAACTTTGGCGCCTTTGTCATCGTGGTGTACGACCTGTTCTTTGTTCAGCAGGCACACGCCGTTAAGGCCGAGAACAAGGACCGCCTATAAGCGCTCGCTTCTCATAACCTCTGCAGCCAAGCAACTAAAAAGGGCCGATCGCGCATTTCCGCGGTCGGCCCTTTACGTTTGCCCAGATAAAACCTGCCAAAATAAACCTGTCCTTTTTTGGCAGGTTTTTAGCAGTGGCGGTACTCGGCGATGATGAAGTCGATGTCGGTTTGAAGGGTATCCAGGTTTGCCAGGCGCTCTTTGTCGACAGGGCGCGTGCGGTAGTAGTACGGCGTCATCTGGAACACCGCCTCGATGTCGGCCTGGGTCTGAAGCGTAATTCTCGCAGACACCCGCTGCGTTCCGACTAACTCGAGCTCGGTGGCCTGCGGCAGCTTCTCATCGTTAAGGTACGGTGTGTCGTAGAGCACCTCCTTAAGCCCAAAGAGATGACGGGCGCCCGGCACCACGGTGTAGAGCGAGCCCT
Organism: uncultured Collinsella sp.; assembly: GCA_900541665.1. Classification (GTDB taxonomy): domain Bacteria; phylum Actinomycetota; class Coriobacteriia; order Coriobacteriales; family Coriobacteriaceae; genus Collinsella. Next base: position 60,886 of record UQKV01000005.1, on the reverse strand, counting down.
CGGGCGCCAGCACGCGGGCAAACTCGCGCTCGTTAAAGGGAGCAAAGAGCTCGGTCACCATATCGAAGGCGCCATCGGCCACAGGGATGTCCTTCATGTTGGCCACGAAGTAGGTCGCATCGCCGCGCTTGGCGGCCAGACGCACCATCTCTTTGCCCAGGTCGAAACCGTAAGCATCCACGCCCGGCACCGCGCCCATGGCGCTGGTGTAATAGCCCTCGCCGCAGCAAATATCGAGCAGCGTCATGGGGCCGCTCATAGACGCAGCACGCCCAGACACCTGCTTGCGCACCAGCTCGACCATCGCATCGCGCAACGGCGCGTAGTATCCACGGTTCAGAAAGTCACGACGGCTGCGTGCCTGCGACTTGGGATCGCCCATGGAGTCGCCGCTCTTGGACGAGCGCAGCAGATATAGATAGCCCTCGCGCGCACGGTCAAACCGGTGTCCGCCCGCGCATGCGGCCCCACGCTCATTGTCCACCAACGGCTCATGGCAAACGGGACACAACAACATGGCAACTCCTTAGCGCGAACAACACAACGCCCACCATTGTCGCACGCCTTCCCCGTCTAGTCATTGGGGACGCTCTTGAATGAGTAATCGTTTTAGAACGTCCCCAATGACTAGTCGATTAGGAGTATCATCATCTGCGCAAATAAGCACGAAAGAGCATATTAGAGATTGAGAGCGTATGGCTGATACCGTATCTAAGCATATTGACATGACCACCGGATCGCTGTGGCGCAATATTCCCCTGTTCGCCTTCCCCGTGGCCGCCACGAGCATCTTGGAGCAGCTGTCGAACCTCATCGCCACGGTCATTATCGGTAACTTCTCGGGCGACCAGGGAACCCTCGCCATGGCGGCGGTCGGCTCCAATGTTCCGCTTACCAGTCTTATGCTCAACCTGTTTATCGGCATGTCGCTTGGCTCCAACGTGGTCATCGCCAACGCTATCGGCCGCAACGATCAGAACATGGTCAAACGCGCCGTCCATACCTCGATTTTAATGGCGCTCGTGGGCTTTGTCGTCATCGCTCTGGGCGAGATCTTTGCCGAGCCCATGCTCGCCGCGCTCAACGTTCCCGCCGAAACCATGCCGCTCGCTTCGCTCTACCTGCGCGTCTTTTTGCTCAGCCTGCCCTCGATCTTGCTCTACAACTTTGAGGCCGCGATCTTCCGCTCCGTCGGCATCACTCGCATGCCGCTGCAGGCGCTTGCCGTGTCCACCGTCCTCAACATTGGCCTGGACCTCATCTTTGTCCCCGTACTCCACTGGGGCGTCGCGGGCGTCGCCATCGCCACCGCCATCGCCTACACCGTCAGCGCCGCTACGCTCTTCATCCGCCTGCTCAAGACCGACTCCGTCGTCCGCGTCACCCTACGCGACCTGGCTATCGACCCCGTCGCCCTCAAGCGCATCGTCAAGATCGGCCTGCCCGCCGGCATCCAAAGCGCCGTCTTTGCCGTCGCCAACATCATCATCCAGTCTGCCATCAACAGCCTGGGCACCGAGGTCATGGCGGCTTCGAGCGCCGCCATGAGCCTGGAGTACGTGTGCTACAACCTGCTCAACAGCTTTAGCCAGGCTTGCACCACCTTTGTAGGACAAAATCACGGCGCCCGCCAGATCGACCGCTGCACCAAGACGCTCAAGGTCTGCCTGGTCGAAGGCGGTATCGTTGCACTCACCACGATCATCGTTATTGTCGGCCTAGGGCGCGAGATCTTGTCGCTCTTTAACAGCGATCCCAACATCGTCTCGATCGGCTATATCCGCGTGTGCTCAATCTTTCCGGCGTACGCCTTTAGCATGTTCTACGAAAACATGTCAGGCTACCTGCGCGGCTTTGGTATCTCGCTCACGCCCGCCCTCATCACCATGATCTGCGTCTGCGGCATCCGCTTCTATTGGGTGTTCTGTGTGTTCCCGCACTTCCGCACCTTTGCGAACATCATGATGGTCTACCCCATCAGCCTGGGCACCACGGCGTTCTTTATGGTCGTGGCGGTACTACTTTGCCACCCGGCACGCACCTATCGCGCCACCCAAGCCAAAGCGACAGCCCGCTAAACACCGCACTCAACGCCACGCCAGTCATTAATTGACAATATGCGAGCTCATATAGTCGATAAAGCGCCTCGTGGCGATGGGCATGGTGTCCCAGCTGCGCCAGGCGGCCACCACGTCACGCGAGGGGGCATGCACGATGGGCCGCACATGAATATCGGCTTGCATGCCCTCTACAGTACGACGGTAAAGCATGCTCACGCCCAGGCCCTCCTCCACCATCGCCATGATGGTGTAGTCGTCGGTCACCTCACTCGTCACGTGCGGCGACAGGCCATACGCCGCGAATGCATCGAGCACCAGGCTCTGTTCGCCCTCATCCAGCAGCACAAACGGCTCGGACGCTAGGTCGGCGAGTGTCACCTTTTCCTTTGCCGTCAGCGGATGCGCGGCCGGCAACAATGCTACCAACTCGTCGTGATAGACCACACGCTTCTCGAGCCCAGCGGTAAATCCGCGCGCCGTAAAGCAAAAATCAACCACGCCATCGTGCACCCATTGAGCGTTGCGCGTGTAATCGCCCTGCTTGAGGGTAAAGCGTACGCCCGGGTGCAGCGCACCAAAGTCGCGAATCACGCGCGGCAATACGGTGCGGCTCACGTTGGTAAACGTCGCGATACGAATATCCGTCGAGGAGAGCCCCAGCAACTCCTGACGTTTGCCCTCAAGCTCGGCCTCGGCAGTTACGATCTGTCGCAGATACGGCAGGTACTGCTTGCCGTCGCGCGTAAGCGACACGCCCTGCTTGCCGCGCTCGATAATCGTAGTGCCCAGCTCGCGCTCGAGTGCCTTGACGGCCTGGCTCACCGCACTTTGTGTATAGCCCAGCTCATCGGCCGCACGTTTCAGGCTGCCGCGATCGACCACCATACAAACAATCTGATACCGCGATGCCATCGTGCCTCCACATCGATGTAGCTATAAAACGTTTTGCCAGGGCTTTTTCTGCCAACATTAGTATTTCTTAATCATACTGAAGATACATTCGCTTTACTACATCCACATCTGGGAGCAGAATCCTTGTTACGAAACCGTTCCGTAACAAAAGGAGTCCCATGGATCGCAAAAAAGCAATCGCGCTCTCATTTTCCGTTCCCGTCGCATGGGGCTTTTCGTATCCCCTCATGAAGATCGGCATGGACAGCATGAACGCCACGAGCATCGTCGCGCTACGCTGCATCATCGCCTTTGTGGCCTGCCTGCTGCTCTTCCACAAACGCGCGTTCCGCATCAACCGCGACCTTATGGTTCGCGCCGCTATCATCGGCGCCATCATGGCAACCGAGCTCACCTGCATGTGCCTGGGCTCCAGCCTCACCTCTGCCTCCACTGCCGGCTTTTTGCAGAGCCTGACGGTCGTGATCGTGCCGTTTGCCAACGCCGCCCTGCTGCGCCGCGCCCCCGAGCGCAAAGTGCTCGTCGGCACCGCCATCGTCACCTGCGGTATGTTGCTGCTCTCGGGCGCCGACTTCACCAGCCTGAATCCCGGTGCGATCATCATGCTGCTCTCGGCCTTTATCTATGCCAGCCACATTATCGTGGCCAAGCGCTTTGTCGAAGAAGTCGACCCGCTGGCTCTGGGCGTTTGGCAGCTGGGCTTCGGCGGCTTATTCTCGGGTATCGCCGCATTCACCTTTGGCGGTTTCACGCTTCCCGGCACACCCAGCGAGATCGTGGTCGTCGTTGCCCTCGCGCTCATCTGCTCTGCCTACGGCTTTATCACCCAAACGCTCGTGCAGCCCCACGTGCCCGCCGAGACCACCGGCTTTGCCTTCTCGCTCGAGCCGGTCTGCTCCGCTGTCTTCTCGTTCTTCCTGGTCGGCGAGGTCCTGAGCCCCATCGCCTTCCTGGGTGCAGCTCTCATCCTCACCGGCGTCATGGTGGCAACCGTCGAGCTTCCGCGCCTTCGCGCGCATGGACAGGCTCGCATGGCAGGAGCGCCCGAGCACGTCTCGTAGACCCCGCTCTTCATACAGCCGTGGCATAAAGGCAACCGGTGCGCCTTTACAATAGATGCAAACAGAGCATCTGACGTAAAGGAGCCCCATGGACGCCGCAACCCGCGACCGCAACATAGCAACTTGGTTGGGCGATGCACCGCAGCCGGTACGTGACACTACGAACCAGCTGCTCGAGCGCATCGCCCTTTTGCGTGCCGAGCAGACTATCTACCCGGCACAAGACGACATCCTCAATGCCCTCGCCTACACGCCGGCCGACCAGGTCAAGGTTGTCATCTTGGGTCAGGACCCCTATCACGGACCCAACCAGGCAATGGGGCTGTCGTTCTCGGTCCCCGCGACGCAAACCAAGTTGCCGCCGAGCCTGCGCAACATCTATAAGGAACTCAAAGCCGATCTGGGTTGCCCCATTCCCGCCACGGGAGACCTAACCCCATGGGCACAACAGGGCGTCCTGCTCCTCAACACTACGCTCACCGTGCGCGAGCATGCCGCGAACTCGCACGCCAAACTGGGCTGGAGCACGCTCACCGACTACGTTATCGAACGCTGCTGTCAGCTGCCCCAGCCGGTAGTCTTTTTGGCATGGGGCCGCTTTGCCCAGCAGATGGTCGAAGGCAAGCTCGCCGCTACCGGCGCGGGCAAGGCAACCGGCAAGTTCTGCCTGGCCTCTACGCACCCCTCGCCGCTTTCGGCCAGCCGTGCCACGGCAGAACTCCCCGCTTTTATGGGGTCGCGCCCCTTCTCTGCCGCCAATCGGCTACTCGAACAGCACGGCTCGACCCCCGTCAACTGGACTTGCCTCGGCTAAAAATCGATACATCAAAAAACGCGCCCGACGGCGATCTTGCCATCGGGCGCGTTTCCTATTCGGGCCAAATAAATTGTGTGCGGCCGGCCTCGCCGCCATCGATCAGCAGGCTCTGCCCAGTCATAAACCGGTTGGTCACGCCCACAAAATAGATCCACTCGGCGATCTCTTGGGCGGTTGCCCAGCGTTTAAGCGGCGTGAGCTCCATAATCTGGCTCCACAGGTGCTCGTCTTCCATCACGCAACGGTTGAGCGGCGTGATAACGCCGCCCGGGTCCACACTGTTGGCGATGGCCTGCGGTGCCAGGCGGTTTGCAAGGTTCTTGGTGTAGGCGATAACGCCGCCCTTGCTGGCGGCATAGGCGGGAAACTCCGATCCAGTATGCCCGCTCGCCGACCCCACATTGACCACGGATTTGATAGCCGGCGCAGGCTTGGCGGCGAGCCCCTCCCCCACAAAGGCGTAGCGCTCGGTCACGTTGATGGTGCCACACAGGTTGGCGGCGATGTCGTCGGCCGAATCCTGCGTACCGGCAACGTTCACGATTACCTGAGGCTCAAGGTCGCTTGGAAACGAGTCCGGCTCGCGGACATCAACGATCAGATGGCGGTAGCGCTCGTGTTCGATCGCCGGCGACAGCAGATCAAAGCCCACGACCTCGTGACCCTCATCCAAAAAGCGCTGCACGCACGCGGCTCCGATACCGCCCGAAGCGCCCGTGATCAAAACCCGCATACTTGCTCCTTAGGCGGTTGCGTGGCGCTCGAGGTACTCGGAACCCACATTCTCGCGCTCCCAGCCGCGCACGACCTTGTAGCCCACGGGGCTCAGGAAGACCTCGCACAGCAGCTCGGCAACAGCGCCGGTCAGCGAGCACATAAGAACCTGCACCCAGGTCCAGCCAAAGAACGTGTGGCTCACCACAATGGCAAAGACCAGGTTGTCGATAAACTGGCCAACACCCGTGGACACATAGGAACGGAAGGCAAAGCTCGCAAAGTTATTCTTCTTGAGCATACGGCCGAGCGACTGGTTGAGCGTGGAGTTAACCACGGCAGAAACGAGCATTGCCAGCGAAGAGCCCAGCACCACGTACCAGGTGCCGCCGATGGTGGCGTTAAGGGCGGTGTTGACCTCGATCATGCCCGTGTCGTAGTAGGCGCCCCACATGCCGGGCGTGAGCGAACATGCCCAAAAGCACAAGCTCACGGCCAGGTTGACCAGCAGCGCGAGGATAGAGATTTTGATGGATGCCTTGGCGCCAAAGCGCTTGCAGATCATGTCCTGGCACAAAAACGAGACCCAGCTCACCACAAAGCCGCAATCGAGTGCCAGATACGGCAGGCTGATGAGCTCTTTGTTGGCCAGCAGGTTCATCATGATGACACTCACGAAAAACAGCGAAACCGTTGCCGCGGGAATGCTCCGCAACAGGACCTTGTAGTCCTCCATGACCTTCTTGATCATTATGTACTCCTTTGGTTTTAGGTTTAACGAGCAGGATATCGGACCCGAACTGCTCGGACGCCCCGGTCTTGAGACGACGGTGGGTATGATAGCCGCTCGCGCGGCATAAGGCAAACAAACGGCGCGGCAGCCCCACAGGACCACCGCGCCAATGCGTTAAAAGGCTACGTTGCCAAACTCCGACAGGATCAGGTCGGGGTTGTGGTCGGTTGCCCAATCCACGTTCCACGGGCTCGTGAACAGCAGCAGCTTACCGCCGCGCATGTCCTCGACACGCAGCGTGTCGCGCGTGAGCGAAAGGCCCGGGATATCGATAGTGTCGGGGTCGTTCTGGATCCAGCGGATGTCCGTATAGGGCAGCGGCTGGCGACGAACCTCAACACGGTACTCGGCCTTGAGACGACGCTCGAGCACCTCAAACTGCAGCACGCCGACCACGCCCACGATGACGCTCTCCATGCCGGCACCCAGTTCGCGGAAGATCTGGATGGCACCCTCCTGGGCAAGCTCCTCCATACCCTTGACGAACTGCTTGCGCTTGAGCGTGTCGACCTGCGTAATGCGAGCGAACATCTCGGGGGCAAACGTCGGGATCTGCGGATACTGCACGTGGCGCTTGCCGGAGCACACGGTGTCGCCGATGCTAAAGATACCCGGGTCGAACAGGCCCACGATATCGCCCGCGTACGCCTCGTCCACGATGGCGCGATCGTCGGCCATCATCGACGTGCCCGTGGCGAGCTTAAGCTTGCGGTTGCCCTGCACGTGGAAGGCGTCCATGCCGCGCTCGAACTTACCCGAGCAAATGCGCACAAAGGCGATGCGGTCGCGGTGGTTCTTGTCCATGTTGGCCTGGATCTTAAACACGAAGCCGCTAAAGTCGTCGCGGCAGGGATCGACCGGTTCGTTGGTGAGCGTATCGGTATAGGCGCGCGGCGTCGGGGCCAGACGCAGGAACTCCTTGAGGAAGGGCTCCACGCCAAAGTTGGTGAGCGCCGAGCCAAAGAACGCCGGGCTCAGCTTGCCGCAGGCCACAGCATCCAAGTCGAGCTCGTCGCCAGCGCCATCGAGCAGCTCGATGTCGTCCATCAGGTTCTTATGGTTTTCCTCGCCGATGAGCTCGTCCATGGAAGGATCGCCCAGCTCGGCCTCGACCTCGGCGACCTTCTTGGTGGCGTTGGCGTGACCGTCGCCCTCGAAGGCGATAACGCGACGGGCCTGACGGTCGAACACGCCGCGGAAGTTGCGGCCGCTGCCGATCGGCCAGTTCATGGGATAGGTGTTGATGCCCAGAACGTTCTCGATCTCTTCCATGAGCTCAAACGGATCGCGAGCCTCGTGGTCGAGCTTGTTCACAAAGGTGAAGATGGGAATGTGACGCAGCGTACAGACCTTAAAGAGCTTTTTGGTCTGGGCCTCGACGCCCTTGGCGCCGTCGATGACCATGACCGCGGCGTCGGCGGCCATAAGGGTACGGTAGGTATCCTCCGAGAAGTCCTGGTGGCCGGGGGTATCGAGGATGTTGACGCAGGCGCCGTTATAGGTGAACTGCAGCACCGAGGAGGTGACGGAAATACCGCGCTCCTTCTCGATGTCCATCCAGTCCGAGACGGCATGCTTGGCCGAACTCTTGCCCTTGACCGAACCGGCGGTCTGAATGCTGCCGGTATAGAGCAGCAGCTTCTCGGTAAGCGTGGTCTTACCGGCGTCCGGGTGGCTGATGATCGCGAATGTGCGGCGCGACGAGATTTCATCCGACAGGCTTGCCATGCGGATCCTTTCTTGCATTGAGTGCATTACGTCGATGTAACCGCCCTATTGTAGCCGCGAAATCCCGATTTAGAGCGCCTATCAGGACAAATTCATCAGTTGGGGCCTGGGTAGCCGGCCCAATCCGTATTTACCTCTTGCATAACTGTGCATAGTGTATATATACTGTGCTTACCGGTTATATACACGTGTAGCCCAACAGCTAAGGAGCCGCTGTGGACATCATCCTATCCAATTCGAGCGACAAGCCCATCTACGAGCAGATAACCTCGCAAGTCAAAGCTCAGATCTTATCGGGCACGCTCGCTGCGGGAGCCAAACTCCCCAGCATCCGTGCACTCGCGAGCGATCTTGGCGTGAGCGTCATCACCACCAAGCGCGCCTACGCCGACCTGGAGCAGCTTGGGTTTATCTGCACCGTGCAGGGCAAAGGCTGTTTTGTCGCCGAGGGCAACCAAGAACTCTTGCGCGAAAGTCAGCTCTGCCATATCGAAGAGTTGCTTGCGAAAGCGGCGAGCCAAGCCGAAACCCTGGGCGTCACGCGCGACAAACTGCACGAGATGCTCGACCTGGTAGCCCCCGAAACCATGCAGTAGCCATCTGCAAGAAAGGCTATACCATGCAAAACTTGCTAGAACTCAAAGGCATCTCACGCACTGTAAGCGACCGCTTTTCGCTGCGCGACGTCACGCTTGCCGTGGAACCCGGCCAGATTGTCGGCTTTGTTGGTGCCAACGGTGCCGGCAAAACCACGACGATTCGAGCCGCGCTCGGGCTTATAAAGCTCGATGCCGGCGAGGTGCACCTGTTTGGGCAGCACTGTGGCGCCGACGCGCCCGATGAGGCGCAGCGCTGCTTGCGCACTCGTGTCGGCCTCGTGCTGGACACATGCCCCTTCCCTTCCACACTCAAGGTAACCGAAGTCGAGGCACTCGTAAGCCCGGCATACCCCACTTGGAGCCACGACACCTTCGCCAGCCTCATCGACCGATTTGACTTGGATCCCAAGACAAAGGTCAAGGACCTCTCCCGCGGCATGGGCATGAAACTGCAGCTTGCCTGTGCGCTCAGCCACAATGCCAAGCTGCTCGTTTTGGACGAAGCCACCGCGGGCCTCGATCCCATGGCACGCGAGGAACTGCTTGATGAGCTGCTTGCTTTTGTCGCCGACGGCCAGCACAGCGTGCTGCTCTCGAGCCACATTACGTCCGACCTCGATCGCACCGCCGACCGCGTCATCTGCATCGATAACGGCTCGATTGTGTTTGACCTGCCGCGCGAGGACATTACCGACCGAGCCGGGATCGCCCACTGCACCCAAGCGCAGGCCGCCGAGCTTATGGCTTGCGTCAAAGGTGCCCATGCCACCCGCCACGCCTACAGCGTGGACGTGCTCGTGCCCAACCGTCGCGAAACGCTCGAGGCCTTTCCCGAGATTCCCTGCGATCGGGCAACCATTGACGACTATCTTCGCCTCACGCTGAAAGGGGCTTCGAAATGAAACGCGCCTTTATGTCCGAGCTCGCCATCGCTCGCACGCTCATCCCGAGCATTGCGGGCGTCGGCCTGTTCATCTTCGTCGTGCTGACCCTTGCCAACGCATCGGACGGCGATTCCGGTATGAGCGCCGGCGCCTGCGCGGTCAGCGCCATGTCGCCCATCATAATCATGAACTCACTGGCTGGCTACGATAACCAAAACGGCTGGGAGCGCTATCGGGCAACGCTGCCGTTCTCGCGCAAAGACATCATCTGCGCACGCTACCTGTGTATTATTGTCTTCTCCGCCGTCATGGCATGTGCAGCTACGCTTTTGAGCATCGCCTCCATCCCGCTCTTCAACAGCGCGGGCATTCCTTCGACGGGACAGACGGTCTTTGAAATCGCAATCGCCTCGGCAGCATCGATGCTCATCTCCCTCATGATGGTGTTTTTGGCGCAGCCGCTGTTCTTTCGATTTGGACACATGGAGGCGCTGCGCCTATCCGTTGGCCTGTTTGCCCTGCTTGGTTGCGGCACCATGGCCACGCTGTGCTCCTCCAACCCCATTAGCAACTGGCTCATGTCGATTGCCGGAGCGAATCCCGATCCTGCCGTTCTGGGCTATCTGTGCGCAGGAATTGCCGTGCTGGCCCTCGCGCTCTGTGCAATCAGCTGCACCGTCAGCACCAAGGTCTATCGAGCACACGATCTGTAGCCACGCGAATCTCAATCCACGAAGGGCGCGATCGCCGCCCCTCCCCGCAAATCCGTGGCAAACGGCATGTCCCTGGCGTGCGCCACCGTACTACTTGCGCAGCGGCTTGGGCAGCGGAATGCCGGCGGCGATAACGGCGGCGATGATCATGCAGACGATACCCTTGAGCGGGAAGCACATGAGCAGCAGGCCCACGACCATGACCGGCTGACGCATGACCGCACCCATCGTCGATGCCGTGCAGACGGCGACGCAAAAGACCGGATCGGCGCCGGTGAGGATGGCCAGTCCGTAGCCCAGGCTTACGCCCGAGAAGATAACCGGGAAGAAGTGACCGCCGCGCCAACCAAGGTTGATGAGGGCGGGGGTCAGCATGGCCTTGACCAGACCGGTCGCGATAAGCACGCCGGCGGGAATGGTCAAGTAGGTTTCCATGAGCACGTCGGCCTGGGTCTCGCCGGCAAACATGGTGTAGGGCAGGACCGTGCCGCAGATGGCGAGCGCCAGACCGGCCAGCATGGCCTTGACGACAGGACGCCCCCCTATTGCATGGGACAATGCCTCGCTTGCATGCTCGGAGACAAAGTACAGCCAACCGCAAACGGTGCCAACCAACGCTAGCGGAATGAGCCAGGTAAGCTCCAGGTTGCCCACCTCGGCGGACTCGAACCTGGGCATGCCCATGCCGCCGCCCATGAGCTGGCCGAGCAGCAGATAGGTGCCCAGGCCGCCGGCAATCGCGATGCCGTAAACCACGGTCTTTTGCGCCTTGGGCAGCCTGATGGTGATCTCGTCGGACGCAGAACCCTCGTCGCCGTCGGCGCTACCGGCAAGCGGCGCCACAAAGCCAAAGACGGGCGCGGTAAAGAGCGCCGTCAGGGCAGCCTGGGTACCCAGCAGCGTGAGCTCCCTAAACTCGGCGCCAAAGCGACGCATGCGGTCGCCGACCCAGCTGCACAGACCGGCGATAACGCCGGTCAGGCCGGCCTCCGGTCCAATGCTTCCGCCAAACAGCAGCGGCAGCAACGCCGCGAGCGAAAGCTTGCCCAGGTTGTCGTACGGGTAGCGCCCGTCTTGCTTAACCTTAGCCATCACCTGGTTGAGGTCATCGGTCTTGGTGCCTGTCATCTTTTCGTACAGACCAATTAACAGGCCGCCCAGCAGGCAGACAAAAAACGGGTACGGCAGAAAGCCAAACGGGCCACTGGCAAGCTCGGGCGAAGCGACGCCCAGCGCGTGCGGAATCTCGGTCCATAGATAGTCGATACCGTGCTCCATCGCAAAAAAGAACAGCCAGACCGCGGCACCTGCGAACGCACCGGTCACGGCAACGCTAACTAAAAACAGCGCGCGGTTTGTGGGTTTGGCAAGGTTATCCATCGGGTCCTCCCGCGGTCAAAGTCGACATAGATACGTTTTATTGTAGAGCGAGCGCTGCCCGAACGAGCCAACCATCCGCGCTGCAAACGGCACTATTGGGAGCCATAATGGGGCAGGCTCAAAACTTATCCGTTGATAATCGAGGCAATCTCGCGCAAATCGTCGGCAAAGTAAATGCCTTGCTGGCGCCTCGGGCTCGAAAGCCCCTTATCAATCATGTGCTCGAGCATCGCCTTAAGATCGTTGTAGTAGCCCCCGAGGTTGTACAGGATGCACGGCGCATCGAGATGTCCCAGCGACACGGCGGACATAACCTCGGCAATCTCCTCGAGCGTGCCCGTCCCACCGGGAAAGGCGATGAACGCATCACCGAGCTCGATCATCTTGGCTTTGCGCTCGGCCATATCGCTCGTCACGATGAGATTGTCAATGCCGTCGTGTTGAAACTCTGCCTCGATAAAAAAGCTCGGCTCAACACCCGTCACGTGTCCACCTGCCTCGAGCACGCTATCGGCGAGCGCGCCCATCAGGCCCGATTTGGACCCGCCGTATACCAGCGCGTGCCCGTTGGAGCCAATCCAGTTGCCCAGTTCTTGCACCGCAGGCAGAAATGCCGGGTCGTTGCCGACACTGGCACCCAGATACACGGTGATATTCATATTCAGTCCCCCTCGTCGTGACGCGCGGCGCCCGTTCTAGCGTTGGCGTCGGCGATATTCGCGCACGCGGCGCGACAGGTCGGCGAGCTCGTCACGATCGAGCTCTTCCAAATGCTCCAGATCATCCATAAAGCGCGCCATGGTGTCCTTTTGGCGCAGCTTGATGAGCGTATTGCAGTAGCTCACCGCCACGCCCGTGAGCATAGCGATGTAGAAGATGCTGATAACGCTCAGGATGACGGTAATGGCACGGGCGACCGGCGTTTCGGCCGGGATATCGCCAAAGCCGATGGTCGAGACCGTCTCGAAGCTAAACCAGAGACCATCGCCAAACGTGAGGGTCGTGGGCTCGGACAGCCAGACGGCCGTCGAGCACAGCAGATAGAAGACGAGGAACAGCTCCGTAATGCGCACAAAGCCCGCCTGGCGCAACACGTCGGCAAGCGTCCTGAGCTTTTTCATCGCGACCCTTTCCACGGACAACCAATCACGTTCGCCCGGTATTGTCCCACGCCTCCCCCGCAAACGGAACTAGTCATCGGGGACGTTCTTAAATGACTAGTCAAACAAGAACGTCCCCAATGACTGGTCGTTTAAGAACGTCCCCAATGACTGCCGGGCGGGAGCGTTTAGCGGTGCAGCGGCCGGCTGGGCAGGCTGAGCTGGTGTCCTTATGCGGTAATGTCTCGATTCGTTAGGATTGCATGTGAGAGCTGCCGCTGCCCTTCGTTCAGTTATATATCGCACCCTGGCCGTCGCGCTTACCGCGCTCGCCGTACTGAGCGCCATCATGCCCGCCCCTGCCTTTGCCGCCGGCTCCGATCAACAGGTCAAAACGGTCCGCGTTGGTTGGCTCGTCAGCAACGAGGGCTTCCAGGACGGCACCCCCGGCGAGCGTCTCTCGGGATGGGGTTACGAGTACCTCCAGACCCTGTCGTACTACACGCCCGGCTGGCGGTACGAATACGTCTCCGGCACCTTCACCGAGCTTATGGACATGCTCGAGGCAGGCGAAATCGACCTCATGCCAAACATCTCCTACTCCGAAGAACGCGCCCAAAAGCTGCTCTTTTCCTCGAACCCCGAGGGCACCGAGCGCTACTACATCTACGCCAAGCCCGATCGCGACGATCTGGCCAAGGGTGACCCCCAAGCGCTCCAAGGCCTTACCATTGGCTGCAACCCCGACGTTATGCAAACCTTCGTTGGCCAGCAGTGGCTCGCCAACGAAGGCATTACCTGCACCTATAAAGAAATCGACACTGGCGGCGCCCTCTTTGACGCGCTCGCAAACGGCGAGGTCGACGCCATCATCATGAACGACACCATTTCGTCGCCCGATGCGTTGCCCATGTTCTACGTTGGTTCGAACGACTACTACCTTGCCGTCCCCAAAAGCCGCCCCGACCTAATGGACGACATCAATGCAGCCATGTCGGCAATCGCCCGCGTCAACCCACGCTATATCGACGAAGTCAAATCTAACTACTCGACCCAAAACAGCGGTTCATCATCGCTCAACGGCCCCGAAAGTTCCTGGCTCAAAGCAAATGACAACACCATCACACTCGGCTATCTTAAAAATCAACTTCCCTACTGCACGCAAAATGATGACGGCGAAATGGAAGGCTCGCTCGCTTCGCTCGCAACGACACTGCGCGATAAGTTTGACATCAAGGTGAAGACCATCGCGTTCACGACCAATAAGGAGATGTCAGACGCCCTCAAAAAGGGAATCATTGACGTCGCCCTTCCATACTACCGCGATTACTGGCTTGCCGAGCAGGGGGCCGCCGTGCAGTCTGTCTCGATGGGAACGGTCTCCCTCACTGCCATCCACACCGGCAGCAATTTGGACAAAGACCTCAAGAACATCGCCTGCACCGAGAGGTCCTTTGTTAATTATTCTGAGCTCAAGAGTCTGTTTCCCCATGCAACCGTAACCGAATACGGAAGCGGCGAAGAAATGCTCAGCGCCCTTAAACAGGGCAAAGCAAGTTGCGCCATCGTTCCCACCACCCGCTTGGAAACCCTCCGCGACCGCTTCGATATCGACAATTACCGGACACAGGAGCTCTCGCAAACCGCCGACCTCGCGTGCTTGATGTCGAGCGGCAAGCCCGAACTGCTGGGAATCATTAATAAGGGCATCATCAATGCCGGCGAATCGCTCTCTGCTAGCAGCTACTCCTCAACGTCGTACACGGCACAAGAATCGGACACGTTCCAGTTTCTCTACCGCAACCGCACCGCCATTGTGACTGTTATCATCTGCATTTTGCTCACCGGCATCGTCATCCTTGCCTGGTCGCTTCAACGCGCGCAGAAAGAACGACAGAAAGCCGATGCCGCCAATGCTGCCAAAACCGCTTTCCTCACGCGCATGAGCCACGATATCCGAACGCCGCTCAACGGCATCCTGGGCCTTATCGAGATCGAGGAATTGAAGGAAGGCGATATCCAGGTCGCCCGTGAGAGCCGTGCCAAGGCGCGCGTTGCCGCCAATCACCTGCTCTCGCTGATCAACGACATCCTCGAGATGGGCAAAATCGAAGACAGCAAGCTAACACTGGAGCATGCGCCTTTTAACCTCAAAGAGCTCTGTGACGATACACTGGTGCTGTGCAAGCTCCGCGCGTCCAGTAACGGCATCACCATGCAGGACAATAGTCTGCCGTACGCCACGGGGCCATACATGATCGGCAGTCCCACCCATATCCGACAGATCATGATTAACCTGTTAGACAACAGCATTAAGTACAACAAGCGCGGCGGAACAGTCACGTTCTCGTCGGCCGCCAAGCCGCTCGACGACGAGCACGCACTGTTTTGCTTTAGCGTCTCGGATACCGGCATTGGCATGACGCCTGAGTTTTTGGCGCACATTTACGAGCCGTTCGCCCAAGAAGGCGACGATGCGCGCAGCAAGTTCCAAGGAGTCGGCATGGGCATGCCAATCGTCAAGTCGCTTATTGAACTGATGGGCGGCACCATCGAAGTCACCAGTGAGCTCAATGTGGGCACCTCGTTCTATGTGGAGATTCCGCTCGATATCGACAAGAACCCCCAGGCGCGGGCGAATACGGTCGAGAGGGCGCTCGACTGCTCGCTCGCCGACATGAACGTACTGCTCGCCGAAGACAACGAATTGAATGCCGAGATTGCCCAGACGCTGCTAGAATCCGAGGGCATCGTGGTCACCCGGGCCGCCAATGGCAACGAAGTCGTCGATCTGTACCTGTCGCATCCCGCCGGCAGCTTCGATGCGATTCTGATGGACATTATGATGCCGGACATGGACGGCTACGAGGCAACCCGCGCGATTCGTCTGAGCGAGAAGGTCGATGCAGCCGATATCCCCATCATCGCGCTCACCGCCAACGCCTTTGCCGAAGACGCCAAGGCGGCACACGACGCCGGCATGAACGCCCATCTGTCCAAACCGCTCGACTTTAACAAGCTCAAAAACATACTCGCCCGCATCAAGAAAAACGGATCCGTTTCGCTATAGTTTGTGCTCAACCACCACGCACGACCAGAAAGGAAGCCAACGATGTTTAGGCCCTTACGTCGAAAGAAACGCGCCATCACTGACGAGGAAGCGCGCGAACTGCTCGCTACCTGCAAGCGCGGCGTCTTTGCCGTCAACGGCGACGATGGCTACCCGTACGCCATTCCCGTCAACTACTTCTTTGACGCCGAGCACGACAAGATTTATTTCCATGGCGCCAAGGCTGGCCACAAGGTCGACGCACTCAAGCGCGATGACAAGGTCTGCTTTACCGTTTACGGCAACGAGTGGTACAAGGACGGTGACTGGGCTCCCTACGTTATGAGTACCGTGGTCTTTGGCCGTTGTCGCCTGGCGAATGACACCCCCGCGTTTATCGAGGACAAAGTCCGCCAGCTCGCGCTTAAGTACTACCCTTCTGCCGAGGAAGTCGAAGAGGAAATCGCCAAGGACATTAAGGGCGTCCAGCTCTACGAGATTACGATTGAGCATCTCTGCGGCAAGCAGATTCAGGAAAAGTAAGCCCCTCAGCAGGCCTCATCAATAACAATATGGCCTGGTTCCAACCCACCTTGGAACCAGGCCATATGCTTATAGAGCGTCGACGGCTATGTGCGCAAGCGCCTCAATGAGCTCCTGCGAGCTCACGGGTTTACTCAGGTGCGCGTCCATGCCCGCCTCGCGCGAAAGCCTGCGGTCGTCGGCAAAGGCGTTGGCGCTCACGGCGATAATCGGCGTGGTCGCGGCATCCTCGCGATCGAGTGCTCGAATCTGACGTGTGGCCTCAAGGCCATCGATGCCCGGCATCATGATGTCCATCAACACCACGTCGTACTCGTGCGGCACGCTCGCGGCAAACATCTCGACGGCAGACTCACCATCCCTAGCGTGTGTCACGACGGCACCGGCACGGCTGAGCGTAAACTGCGCGATCTCGGCATTCAGATCGTTATCCTCTACGAGCAAAACGCGCAAGCCCTGGAGTGCATCGCCGTCTCCCGCGTCCACGCGCACAGCCTGAGGAATCTCGGAGCGCTTGCATTTCTCGAACGGCAGGCGGATGGTAAACGTCGTCCCCTGCCCCAAGACGCTCGTAAAACTCATGGTTCCGCCCATAAGCTCGACCAACTGTTTTGCGATAGACGCGCCCAGGCCAGTTCCCGATGAAGCGCCTTCCACCTGTTGCCCCTCACGGCAAAACGGCTCGTAGAGGCGCTGTTGGAACTCCTCGCTCATGCCAATACCGTTGTCGGCGATCGTGTATTCATAGACGGGGACGCCATCCGCTGGCTCCACCTCGCGGCACACCAGGCGAACATAGCCGCCCTGGCGGTTGTACTTGACGGCATTGCCGGCAATATTGAGCAACAAGCGCTTGAGGTGCGTCACGCTCACCCGCGCATAGGGATGATTAAGCGTCTGCTGGTCGCAGATAATTGTCACCAGACGCTCCTCGGCCTGGCGCTCCAGAATATCGCGCACCTCGTGGTTGAGGGTCACCAAGTTTGTGGGAACAAGCTCCAGATCGATTTGCCCGCTCTCCAGGCGACTCATATCCAGGGCCTCGTTGGCAAGGTCGAGCAGCAGTCCCGATGCCGTCCAGATCTTTGAGCGGCACTCGGTCTGCTTTTGCAGATCGTCCGCATTGGCATCGCCGACCTCGACCATGCCGCGAATGCCGTTGATGGGCGTGCGCAGATCGTGGCTCATGCGACGCAAAAACTCCGTCTTTGCCGAGTTGGCAGACGAAGCCTCGCGCGCTGCCTTAGCCAGCTTGTCGCCATAGTCGCGCTCCTGCTGCAGCAAGTCCGTCAAACGTCGACGATCAGCGCGGCGACGCACCATCACAACAACGGCTATAACACCGCTGTAGAGCACCAGCACGCCGGCAGCAACAGCCGCGACGACCTCAAAGTAGCGCCGCGCCGAGGCATAGGTGTACACGTAGAACCCGCGCGCTTTTCCAAATGTGCCCAAATACCACTCGCCGCTGGCGTTGACCAGTCGGACTTTGCCGGGCAGGCATCGATCCTTAATACCGTCGACAATAAAGACATCCGTTGCAGGCAGATTGAATACGCCCAATATGGTGGGTTCAACGGCATTGGTCGCAACGACCTTGCCATCGCTTTCGATCACGATATTGCCACTGTCGATGGTCTCATAACCACCGAGCAAGCTCTGCAGTTTGAGCGTATTGCTTGCAACTGCCTTCGCGCTCTGATGCCTGACCGCGATAACGATGCCCTCGCCATCTTGCCGGGTCACGCAACCAATGTCTGCAACCGAATCATCCGAAAGCGTAATGCGGGCGGTATAGGACTTAAGCGGATGGGCTGCCACCTCCAGCACGGGTGCTTCCTTGAGATACGTAGCGAGCGACTCGTAGCCCACGCCATCCGTCGAGGACTCGGACACCAAATTGCCCGATGCGTCCGTCACGATCAGTGCGCTCACGTTGAACTGGTCGGCATATTGCTCCAGCATGGCGTTATCCACCGAACCGTCGCGCTCCATATCGCGCGCTGTCTCTCCGGCGATCTCCATAACGCGAATCAGGTTTTTGGTCGTATAGGCGCTATTGAATGCATCGTAGGAAAGGCTCTGCGTCGCCACGTAATCGACAACGTCGGCAAAGCGCTGCTCGGCTTGGGCCGTCGTGTAGCCGTAGCTCATCATGCCGGCAACAACCGAGAGCGCTATCCCCAGCAGGGCGACAAGGAGCCATGCCCCTGTCGAACGATTGCCCCGCCCCTGAGCGGCGTGGTCGGGCGCATCGATCATGACAAGCCCTCCGTATTCAAAAATGGCGAAGGGTCATCAAAGTACTTTGACACCAGACGTTCCATGGTGCCATCGGCAAGCATTTCCCGGTAGGCACGGGTGAGTTTAACGTCGATGCCGCGCGTATCATTGATATCGAAAGCGGTGCCCAAACCAACCTCTAGCAGCGGCTCATCCAAAATGCGATACGTCACACCATAGTCTTTTTCGTAGGTGAGCAGCGAGGACTCATGCGCGGCGATGGCGTCGACCAGACCTTCGACGAGCGCCGGGTTCAGGTATGAGCGGTCCGAAAAGCAGTAGAGCTCTTTGATCTGCGGAACGTTTTCATTTGTATGATTGAGCAAAATGTCCTCGGGCTTGGTGGTGGACTGGACCGCCACGACCTTATCCTCAAGATCGGCAAGCGTGTAGATATCGCTCTGGGGATCGACCGCGACCACCTGGCGGCTCGCAAGGTACGGGCCGGCCCAACGATACTCGTTTTCGCGACCCGTCATGCTAAAGCTGCCCATGACGCAATCGAGCTCGCCGCTCGCCAGCAGCTCTTTCTTCTTTTCCCAATCGATCAGCTGGTACTTTGGCTTGTAACCAATGCGGGCCAAAGCCTCGGTCAATATCTCGACATCCAGGCCAACGATATCGCCGTACTCATCGGTATACACAAACGGTGGATAGAGGTCGCTGCCGACGTTGAGCGTCTTAAGGTTGTCGTCTTTGGCTTGTGAGGCGTCCAGACCTTCTAATGCAGACGTCGAGGCTCCGTCATTCGACCCGGAGCAGCCAGCTATCGCTACGACAAAGGCGCACGCTACCGCAAGCGCAACAAACAACGATATGGCAACCGAGCGACGGGGTCTTTTCATCGAGCTCCAGACGATCATGTTTACAGACTGAAATGGTAGAAAATAATAGCAAACAAAACCACACGAGTGCCCAATGGTTACAGACGTTTTACCATGCGGGGCCTTCCAGCCGACTTGGCAGAAGGCCCCGCATGCAGTGCTCACTTACCGTGCATTAAAAACGTAGTGGTCCAGGCGGTCGCACGCCTCCCTTACGCGCGAAAGCGGCAGCGCCAGATTCACGCGAATGTGGCAGGGCCCGTGGAACGGGCGGCCGTCCTGATACCCCACGCCCACGCGCGCCCCCTCGTCGAGCAGCCACTGAATATCGCGGCCATGCTCGCGGCACCACTCGGTGCAGTCCAGAAACACCATGTACGTGCCCTGCGGACGCGAATAGGACACGCCCTCAAAATGCTCGTCCACGTAATTGCAGAAGTACTCGATATTGCCGGCAAGCACCTGATTGAGCTCGTCCACCCACTCATAGCCCTGCGGCTGGTAGGCACCGATAAGCGCATGCATGGAGAGGACATTCATCTCGTTGTAGTGGGTCTTGTTGGACACGGCACACACGTGGTCGCGCAGCGTCTCGTTGTAGATGATGTGGTAGCTGCCGACCAGGCCCGCCAGGTTGAACGTCTTGCTGGGCGCGTAGAGGGCAACCGTGCGCATGCGGGCATCCTCGCTCACCGACTGCGTCGGGATGTGCCTGTGCCCCGGCAGGATGATATCGGACCAAATCTCGTCCGAGATCACCACGCAATCGTGCTGGCGATAGATGTCCATGGCGCGCTCGATCTCGTCACGCTCCCATACGCGGCCGCAGGGATTGTGCGGCGAGCAGAATACCGCGGCATGGATGTGGTTTTGAGCGAGCTTGCGCTCCATGTCCTCAAAGTCCATGCGCCACACGCCCTGATCATCGAGCTTAAGCGGGCTGTGGACAATACGATAGCCCGCGGCCTCGATGGACTTGGTAAAGCCGATGTAGGTAGGGCTGTGGACCAGCACCGCATCGCCTGGCTGAACATACGCACGCAGCGTCGACACAGCACCGCCCAGCACGCCGTTTTCGTAACCGATATGTTCAGGGCGCAGGCCCTCGACGCCATTGCGGCGGCTCTGCCATTCGATGATGCGGTCGAAATACTCGGAGCGCGGATTGAAATAGCCAAACATGGGGTGCTGGGCACGCTGAATGATGTGTTCCTGGACCGTGGGCACCGTGGCGAAGTTCATGTCCGCCACCCACATGGGAATGCGATCGAAGCCCTCGTCGGGTGCGTTCGGAGCCATACCGGGGATCTCGCCCCAGGAGTCAACGGCGATGGAGTCCATGCCGTGGCGGTCGATAAGCGAGCGAAAGTCGTATTTCATGCTGAGCTCCCGTGCAAAGTAGACTGTTTCGATAGGCGTTATTGTCCACCAGCGTGGGCGGTTTTGGCATGGGGTTTGGCGTTGTTTTTGACGGATACGGACGGATGGTTAGCCCCGCGCGTCGTTGACGGCGACTACGGTTAGCTGGGTTTCGTCGACCGTAAACGATATGTCGAGCCCGGCGTAGGCCAGATGGTAGACGCGGTTTGGCTCGTGCTTGCTGCCCGCACGGCGCGGATCTTGGCGAAGGACCTCGACCAAGCCGGGGAGCTTTGAGGGCGGGACCATATCTTGCAGCGCCTGCGGAAACTCAACATCGAGTTCTTGCCACGGAGTATCCTCGATCCAGCCGCCCGTCGCATCCGGGTGACAGTCGGCAAACGGAATGTAGGGCTTAATGTCGTAGATGGGCGTGCCATCGCGCAGATCGGCCCCCAGCACATGGATGATCGGGCCATCATCGGTGAGCTCGACACGATCGAGCTTGACACAGGTAAGACCGATGGGATTAGGGCGAAACGGACTGCGCGTGGCAAATACACCCACGCGCTCGGCTCCACCCAGGCGCGGCGGACGCACGGTCTTCGACCATTTTGCGTTGGTACCGGACCTGTCCTGCGTTTTGGCATCGGCGGCTATGTCCTTAGCCGTGCCGCCGGGCGTTCCGTTTTCGAAGCGCCACAGCAGCCATAGGTGAGAGAAGGAGTCCAGGCCCTCAACCGCTGCGTTGGAGGCAAATTCCGGCTCAAAGACGATGCGTCCCTGCAGATGGGGCGCCAAAAAGCTGTTGCGCGGAATGCCGAACTTCTGCGGCAGGTCGGTATGTATGTGTGCGATAGGTTCCATGCCGGTCATTGTACGGCATGGAGGCGTGGGGCATTGCGCGCAATTCTTCGCCACGGTCCCCCGTCGTGCAACCAACGGTTGCTTGGAAGGGTGCCCGCCGCCGCGTATGCTTAAGCCATCAACCAGCAGAAAGGAGCCGCTATGGCCTTTGCAGAAAAGCTCATCGCTGTCCGTCGCGTCCATCACCTTACCCAGGAGCAGCTCGCCGCCAAGCTCTTCGTCACGCGCCAAGCCGTCAGCCGTTGGGAACGCGGCGAGGTCACACCGGGCATCGACATGATGAAGCTCATTGCCGCCGTAACCGGCGAGCCCCTGTCCCACCTGCTCGAAATGCCCGAGCACTATTGTCAGAGCTGCGGCATGATACTCACGCCCAACGACTGCGGCACCGATGCCATGGGCGCCACGACCGACCATTACTGCAAGTGGTGCTACGACCACGGCAAGTACACCTACGACACCACGATGGAGGCGATGATCGAGGACTGTGCCCCGCGGCTGGCGCAAAACACCGGCATGTCGCTCGACGAAGCCGTCTCGCTCATGGGCGCCGTCCTGCCGCAACTGGAGCGCTGGCGCACCGTGCAGGAAAACGAGGAGCGCTACGGTGCCGAAGCCCGGGCGCGCTATGGCGATGAGGCTATCGATGCGGCAAACGAAGCGCTGCTGGACATGGACCCCGAGACATGGAACGACATGAAGGAACTTGAACGCGCTGTTCTGGGCCAGCTATCGATCGCCATGGGCGATGGCGATGCGGACGGAAGCGAGGCTCGCAAGCTTGTCGCGATGCATCGTCGTTGGATTGGTCTCAACTGGGGACACGAACCCCAAGACGAAGCATACCTGGGCCTCGCCCACGGCTATCTTGCCGATCAGCGCTTTGTTGACTACTACGACAAGCCCTGCGGCACCGGAGCCACGGCGTTTCTGGTCCAGGCCATCGAGTCGTCACTGGCCCGCGCATAGACCGCGGCGGCTTTGGGTATTTCAATCAAAACCTCAACCGATTGGAGACCTATGGTTACTGATCACGAGCTCGTGCTCTACGTTATGACCGGCTGCCCGTATTGCTTAAAGGTCAAGCGCTTTTTGGCCGATAACGGTGTGACCGTCCCCGAGCGTAATATCTCGACCGATTCCGATGCCGAGCAGACACTCATCGCCGTCGGCGGAAAACGCCAGGTTCCCTGCCTATTCATCGACGGCAAGCCACTCTACGAGTCGAGCGACATCATCGCGTGGGTCCAGAAGAACCTGCTCTAGCACGCGCACTCTGTCCATCCAAGGAGCCCCACCGACCCAAACATGTACATCAACATCCAAAGTCGACATTTTTCGACATCTTTGGATGCTGGTGTACAGTTTTTTGCAGAGGTAGTCATTGGGGACGTTCTTAAATGACTAGTTGTTTGAGATGGCCTTTGGATTATGGTTGTTTGAGGCCGTCTGACGTCTCTGGGACGTACTCATTGGGGACGTACTCATTGGGGACGCACTTAAATGAGTAGATAGGGATTCAGTTTCTCAAATATATAGAACATATGTTTGCTCTCTGTGTTATACTCATCCCAAGGCATGAGACTGGTCGAGAGCTCCTGCGGAGGTCCCCAATGACACGCTGGAGCGAGCTCGGTAAGTAAGATCGGTGGTTACCGCACTCGCCCATCTCAGACAGGCTGCGCTCCTGTTCGCCGTCGCCATCAAAGAACGGCGCTCACAACCAAACGTTTCCGTTATCCGTGAGTCACACAGGAGTGCATCGCTATGGCAAAAAAGATTCCAACCCTTTCACCCGACATTATTTCAAACACCTGCTCGGATATCAGCAGGATTGTCGAGGCCAAACACCTCGGCCAGAAAGGCACCGACCATGAGGCCTCTTCGGAAGGGGCTCTGCTCATCGGGCGCCGTCTCGAGCAAGAGATTGCCGGATACCCCATTTCCAATCTAAATGGCCTACTCTCGCCCATCGCTTGCCACCTCAAGCAGCACTTTAGCCCAAGCCTGGGCCCGACCTATCTCAAGCGTTGCATAAAGCTCGCACGAACTGTTCCGGAAGACATGAGTTTTCGACCGGAGCTTGATCTAGAACACTATCAGTCGCTCGCTCGCATCGCCGACAAAGATCTGCGCTTGGATCTGATGAACGTTGCCGCTGATAACCGTTGGAGCGCATCGCGCATCGATCGTCATGCCCGCTATCGAAGTCCGCAGGACGTTTTGGATGCTTGGGAGCGCCGTGCGCTTGAATCAAATCAAGAAGTACGGCGCTTCGCCCGCGCCTACACAGATGTCTGTGGAATCATTTCGCTCGATGAACTTATTGAGCTCTACAACTCCTGTGCCCCCAATCCAGTCTCGAGATTTGAGATAAATGAAACTATTTGGCAAATCAGGAACGAATCGGGGCAAATCGACAATCCCTGCGTCATATCCAGAGATGGAAAACTCTATCTCATAGCGCCTGAGCTCGATGACGCTGTCGATGAAGCCCCTTATTACTACGATGACTACGGATACTCCTATCGAAAATATGAACGACGCAGCGAATACACCGGTGAAATGCGCGCGTTGCGCGAACGGCGCGTTGGCATCAGAGTGGCAGCCATCTTCGCCGGTCACGAACGTCTTCCAATCAAAAGGCTCAGCTATGACGAAGTCATCTGCGGGCATATAAAGTGCAGCCGATCTGTCGAACGACTCAAGCAGTACGTCCTGAGAGACCCTGAGATTAAGGCATCCGATCTCCATGCAAGAGAAGATGAGTTCGATTTCATCATGACAAAGCTTTTGCGTTCCGTTGGACTCAACGGTATGCCGACAGCACAGCAAATTACCGAAGACGCAGCTTTCTTATTGATTGTCGTACGGCCCGAGTTTTACGAACGCAAGAAAACAGCCGAAGTCTCCAAGCTCCTCTCGATAATCTATGAAGACGCTCCCCTCTGGGAGTTCAACGGGCGTTCACATACCGAGCTAAAAAGCGAAGGAGTAGTGGAGCCTCCGGCGTCGGCTTTACATCGAGAAGTCCAATCAAAACAAGCCGCTTAAGCCTATTAACTGCTTGCATTTTTGTCTACAAAACTGTATACAAAAAGAGAGGCCCTTATGGAGCTCATCGCAATCCACCCCCACGCCCTCAAACACGGGCTGACGGAGACGGATATCACCTGCGCCTGGAACTCAGCTTTTGCATGGTTCAGGCGTGATCTTGAAAACGGAGGTATCGATTACGTTCTCGTTGGACTTGATGGAAGAAGCCGTCTCATGGAGCTCATCGCTCGATATTGCCCCAATCGAGATGGCTACATCATTTACCACGCCCTTGTCCCTCCTACGCGCAAGGTGCTCAGGGAAATCGGGATCGATCAATAGGAGGCGCTATGGACGCTAAGCAACTCGAAAAGATGATGGGATTTGCCCCTGGAGAGTTGGAGAAAACCGCGGAAGCCTACGAAAAAGATGAGTGGCCGAAGGGTCGCACCATCAAGCTGGGAAGGCCGCCGATTTCTGACGAGCCAAGCGTTGTTTTATCCGCACGTGTGGGTGAATCGGTCCTTGAAGCCTTTGACGCAAAAGCAAAGCGCCATGGGCAAACACGCACGGAGCGACTCAGGGAGCTCATCACGCTTGATGCAATGATTGCCTAGTTACCCACCACACCCAAACATGTACACCAGCATCCAAAGTCGACATTTTTCGACATCTTTGGATGCTGCTGTACAGTTTTTTGCAGAGGTAGTCATTGGGGACGTTCTTAAATGACTAGTCGTTAAAGAACGTCCCCAATGACTAGCTAGCCGTGGAAGCGGGCTATGGGCGCAAGCGGCTGCTCGCGAAAGACGCGCTCGACGGCGGCGCGGTATTCGTCGACCTTTTTGGTCTTACGTACGAGCTTGTGAACGGTAGTGGGGTCGGTGAAGGCGCACTTGGCGTAGAACCACCACTCCTTCATACGAAAGACCGCGTTACCGCCAATCTCTTCTGCATAGGCAGCAAACAGCGTGTCATGGAAACGCCACAGCTCGGCTGTCGTGGCAGCAGGGCCGCCCTTAACCATGCGAGCCAGAGCGGGGTTCGCGAGCAGGCCGCGCCCCAGCATTACATGACGTGTGCCGGGATAGGCCTCCACCAGCGCATCCATGTCCTCAAGATCAAAAATATCGCCGTTGTATGCCACCGGAAACGGCGCACGTTCCAGCGTCTCGCCATAAAACTCTTTGCGCGGCGAGCCCGCATAACGGTCCTTCTGCACGCGCGGATGCACGATCAGCTCTGCCAGCGGCATGCGGCAATACAAATCGAGCACGCGCTCGTATTCGTCGTCGCTCTCCAACCCCAACCTGGTCTTGACCGATACCGGCAGCGGAGAGCGCTCACACACGTCACTCAAGAACACCTCAAGCTCATCCAAGTTGCGCAAAAAGCCCGATCCTTTGCCCTTGGCAACAACCGTCCCCGAGGGGCAGCCAAGGTTGAGATTGACCTCGCGGTAGCCCATGTCGGCGAGCACCTGTGCCGCCCACACAAACTCGTCCGCATTCTTGGACATCAGCTGAGGCACTACGTTGAGCCCCTGGTTATTGGCAGGATCGATCTCCTTAAACGCCTTGCCGCCAAAGCGGTTTCCCACCCGCGGCGGCGGCAAAAACGGCGTGTAATAACAATCGAGCGCGCCAAAGCACTCCGCATGCACGCGACGGAACACATGCCCGGTAATCCCCTCCATGGGGGCCAACGATAGAATCATCAACATCTACTCTCAGATCAATGCGGCAAAGGGACTGCCCCTTTGTCACATGCATTATGCCTTGTCCTTGAGGCGACCCACAAGGCGGAGGCAGTTACTTGATGCCAACCAGCCCTCCAGCCGTCCCTGTGCAATGAAGGTGAACGGTGTCCACGAACAGCAAATGGGGCCGCTTCACAGCGGCTCCCTCGCTCGCCACTTTTCCTTAGATAACGGCTTCATGCTCTAAAAGATGGCGCCCACGATCAAGCGATCACCAACAGCACGCTGTTGACCGCTATGTATGAACAACAGACACCCTCCACTCATCTATACTCAAGAGCGTGTGCGCATCGCCCAAAAACGATGAGAGTCGAGGCCCCCATGCAGCAGCTCACCGAACGAGAAAAGAAACGCATCCAGCGGTACTGCATGTACCCCAAGATCGCAGCGACCGCACTCATCATGTCGTTCGTAGCATGCCTGTTGATGTTGCCGCTCCAAATGATCAACGATATCGCGTTCCACCAAAAGGAATTCCAACCCGCGGGCATATATACCGCCATCGCACTCACCGTAATCGAGCTCGCCATCTTTTGCTATTGCGCCCTTGCACCACGCTTTGGGATGCAGGGCAAACAGTGGAAGGAGCTGCAGGGCAGGCTTGCGGTAGCCCAGACCAACAAGGACCGTTCCGCGGAGGTCGCCGGCGTACTTGCCACGCAAGCTGCCGGCCGCCTGCTCAAGAACAGCGACAACGATCTCGCGCGCAACCTGGGCGGTGCCGCCGAGGTCGCCGGCGCCGTGGGGGCAGTCACCACGGCGGCAGACGTGCTGGCCGAGACCTCGAGCAATGCCGAGGCCATGGCAAACGCATACGGTGTGACGATTCCAAGCGTCAAGAAGCAGATCATAGCTCTCGCGGTGTTGCCCGTCATTGTGCTGCTTGGCGTCTACATCCCGCAGTTTGTCCAGGGAAATAACGAGCTTCAGGCAAGAAAGGCTGCAGCCGCCGAGCAGCTCGCCATCGCGCAAGATGCCTTGGAGCCCGTGTGCGAACGCGTCGCGGCAGACGACCCATACGAGTCGTATCACGACTACGGCTACCGCATTATCGGCTATCTGCGCGATAATGACCTCGGCGCTCAAGCAGCCTATGTCTACCTTTCTTTCGATGCAGATGGCATGCTCACGGACGTCGATTACACCAGTCAGATCGACCCCGAGGCAAGCCCTGCAGACAACCTCGCCCGCGCCGAGCAGGATATCGCGACGCTCTGCGCCCCGCTCAACGGGTTGGACATTTCCGTTGCCACACCGGACCTCCTCACGCCATGCAGCCTGTCGGATGAATTTAAACAGGCATTTTTAGCCGGATCCCTATATGAAGAAATCAGCATCAAGACGGAGGACGAATCTATCAAGTCGTACTACACCTTTGACACCGAGCCCAAGGAAGAGTTCGACGAATACACCCACCCGGAAATTAGGCTCATGCTCTCTGCAAAGAAGAACTAAAGGCTTACGCTCTAATTGCCGCTCGCAAACATCGTCTATATCTCGAGGTCTAATACTTTTCCGAGAAGTGAACGGCTGTATTTGGACCCCCGAAGCATCGACATTCTCTGACGCCAAAACCGCAGGATTCAACAATCAAAACCGCTGGAAATTGCATCTCAAAAGTGTCGACGCTTCGGGGGTCCATTTTGACTCGTTCACTTCTCGGAAAAGTATTAGACCTCGAATTCACAAGCCGCTCAATGTGACAAAGGGACCGTCCCTTGTCACATTATTCAGAGCGCAGGGCCTCCACGGGATCCTTCCTGGATGCGCTGCGGGCCGGCAGCAGGCCAGCGACAACCGTCAGCAGTACCGAAATTGCAATGAGCACCAGCGCATCCTGCACGGGCAGGCTCATCAGGTTGGGGACCTGTTTGGCCGCAAGCGCCCAAGCATTGACCGGGAAGCTCACGGCCACCACGACGACAACAGCAAAGACGCCGGCAATGAGGCCCTCGATAAAGGTCTCGGCGTTGAACACGTTTGCCACGTTACGCTTCGACGCGCCAATCGCACGCAGAATGCCAATCTCCTTTTTGCGCTCCAGCACGCTGACATACGTGATGATGCCGATCATGATGGAGCTCACCACCAGGCTGATACTCACGAATGCGATGAGCACCAAGCTGATGGTGTTCACAATGTCGGTCACCGAACCCATGATGATGCCCATGTAGTCGGTGTACGAGATTGCCTGTTCATCGTGACCAGCGGCTTTGACCTGCTTGTTGTACGCATCGATGTGATCGAGCACGCGCTCTTTGGCCTCAAAGTCGCGCGGGAAAATCTTAACCGAGATGGGGTCTGCCTCATCCGCATAGCCCAACGTGGTCAGATTGTTGTCGTAGGTGAGCTTCGAAGCCTTGGCATAGCTCATCATGAGCGAACTCAGATCCTCGGCGTCCATGTTGAAATGGATGGCACGAGTAAAGGCGCTCGCATCCACGCGCATGGCGCTCGCCAGGTTAGCAAAACTCGAAGACATCTGCGTCGCCATCTGGTCCATAAGCCCTGCCGCGCCTGCCTTGAGCTGAGTTGACACCGTCGCCGCAATCTGATCGCTGATTGCCTTCATCACCTGGTCCATAGCCTGCTGCAGATACGGAGCCAGTTGCTTTTGGACATAGTCGGTCATCGCCTGTTGCAGGCGCTCGGCCAGGGCATCGCCGCCGAGCGCTTTGAGCTGGGCCAAGATTTGCTGGGCTGCCGTATCCCTCTCAAGATACGTCGAGAATGCGGCAGCGAGCTTTGACGCGTCCTTAAGATCTTCGGGCGACAGCGCCTTAAACTGATCAGACTGCAAAAAGCCCTCAAACAGTTGGTTGGCAAGTATTCCCACCTGCTGCATTTGCTCGGGCGTGAGCTCCAGACCGTCAAAGATGTCCGAGAAATCTGGAGCCGGTGCTTTTGCCATGATGTCGCTGAAGTCGATGTCCCTTCCAACGCCCGAGAGGTCAATGTCCAGCCCGGATAAGTCGATACCAGAAAGGTCCATACCGCCGGCCGCACCCGAGAGTGCAGACGCATCAAACGAGAACGCGCTCTTAAGTGCTGCCTCGTCCACACTGAACATGCTGCCCAGATCCACTCCTTGTTTGGCCTCGCCTTGTAGTTCGTCGAAGGTTTTGCCCGTAAAGACATCCGTCTCGGGGTGGTCGAGTTGCTCCTGCACAATCTGCGAATCGGCGGCGCGCTCCATAAGCTGGCGAGTCAGCGCATGCGTATAGGCAATGCCCGGAGACAACGCACTCGCATTGGCCGTCTCGTTAGGTCGCACCACGCCCACAATGTGCACGTCAATACCGTCGGCAACCTTGGCAGCCATAAAGTCGGCGTCGTCAGACATGTCGGTCCACATGCCGGTCTCTTCGTTTTTGCGATAGGCATCGGCCGGCGACAGCACCTTAAACGTCGTGGACAACGCATCATCGTAGGTAAAGTCGGCGCCGGTCTCGGGCGTCTCGATCTTACCGTCGGCCGTCATGGCACTGTTTACCAGATCGTTGAGCTCATCGATATCCAGCGCACCGATGCTGTAGAGCGTATAGTCGCCCACCGTGCCACGACTCGAAAGCACCATCACGGCTTCGTTGGCAGACGTGGGCCAATGACCGGCGACGACATCGTACTGGCTGTCGAGCAGACTCTGGTCGTCGATCATCTCGTTAAAGACCGAGGTTCCCATGGATTCCATGCTCACCGTTGCCGCCGAGCTCGCGCCTCCGCTCATGGCCTCGGTCATGGCGTTGGGCACCAGCCGGACAGGCTTCTCATCGCCCTTGCCGGCACGATAGACAACCGGCGATACACCGTAGCCGTACTGAATGGCGTTGACCTCTTTGTCGATGCCGTCGCCACCGGCATCGAGCCATGCCTTAAAGCTCGTCATGTCGTTGGACTTAACGCTCGCAAACATATCCTTTACGGCCGTAACCACGGGAATTTTATCGGTTCCCTTAGCCTTGCCGCCGGCACTGTCGACGGACGAATCCACGTTTTCAGGCGAGCCATCATCCGCAGTTCCCCGCCCGCCCATCATGGACGACAAGTCGTAATCCTGCTTGGAAATGGTGAGTGGGTAGCTCGAGAGCGTATCCTCCTCGACCTTTTTGATGTAGCCGTTTACGCCGTTGGACAGCGCCAGAATCGCCGCGATACCGATAATGCCAATCGAGCCCGCAAAGGCCGTCATGGCCGTGCGGCCCTTCTTGGTCATGAGGTTTCGGGCAGAAAGCCCCAGCGCCGTCACAAAGCTCATCGAGGTTTTGCGCGTAGGCTTGGCCTCGCGGCGCGTGACGTCAGCGACATCGAAAGGATCGGAATCGTCGGTGATCTTGCCATCCGCCAGGTTGACGATGCGCGTGGCATATTGGTACGCCAGCTCGGGATTATGCGTGACCATGATGACCAGGCGGTCGCGCGCCACGTCCTTAAGCAAGTCCATGACCTGTACGGATGTCGTTGAATCCAAGGCGCCGGTCGGCTCGTCTGCCAGCACAATCTCGGGGTCGTTGATCAGGGCGCGGGCAATGGCCACGCGCTGCATCTGCCCGCCCGACAGCTGACTCGGACGCTTGTTAACGTGCTCGCCCAGGCCGACTTTCTCCAACGCCTCGCGCGCACGCTGGCGGCGCTCGGCATGCCCCACGCCCGTGAGCGTGAGCGCCAGCTCCACGTTTTCCAAAATGGTCTGATGTGGAATGAGGTTATAGCTCTGGAACACAAAGCCGATGCGGTTGTTGCGATAGGCATCCCAATCGCGATCGCGAAAGTCCTTGGTTGAAATGCCATCGATGAGCAGGTCGCCGGAATCGAAATGATCAAGCCCACCGATAACGTTGAGCATCGTGGTTTTACCCGACCCCGAAGGTCCCAGAATGGCCACGAACTCGTTATCGCGAAAAGACAGGCTCACGTTATCGAGCGCCACCTGCGTAAACGACTGCGTGACGTACCTTTTGCAAATACCTTTGAGCTCCAGCATGGACGGCAACCTCTCCTGCGCAGGCACCCTGCCCGCTCTCCCCCGCCGTTCGTATTCGACGTGTTTGTCCTACTCTATCCCCATTTTTTGCCGGCGCCAGTGAGGAATGTAGGGAACCGCGCCAAAAAACGAACGGGACGGTGCTCAAAAGAAGAGGTCCCGAGCGGGACCTCTATATGGTGGAGCTTATCTTGAAAGGTAGCGGACTACTTCGCACAGCGACACACGATCCTCGCTATGCTTTACGCGTTTTTTACTGCTCGCTATTCGCAATCGCCTGGTCGATAAGTTTGTTGAGTGCTGCGCGCTGCTCGGCGGAGCTGATGGCTCCCACGATTGGATCCCCTACGATGTTGCCGTTCTGATCGATGACATACGTTGTCGGGAACGAGAACAAATTTGACGTGAACTTACCGGCCTCGCTATCTGACTTGAACCAGATGTTCTTATATGTCACGCCCTTCTTGCTCAGCACGTCCTTGGCATCTGTAATCTCGCCCTTGTTGCCATCGAGCGTAAAGGAATTGACGCCCACGA
Organism: uncultured Collinsella sp.; assembly: GCA_900541665.1. Lineage (GTDB taxonomy): Bacteria > Actinomycetota > Coriobacteriia > Coriobacteriales > Coriobacteriaceae > Collinsella. The sequence continues at coordinate 28,887 of UQKV01000005.1, read as the reverse complement.
CCTGGCCGCCCTTCTTGGCAAGCTCCTTATTCAGGTCCTCAAGGTCGCCCAACTCACCCACGCACGGCTTGCACGTGGTGAACCAGAAGTTCATGACGGTGACCTTGTTCTTAGCGAACAGCTCGTCGCTGCTCACGTCGTTGCCATCCAGGTCTTTGCCCGTAAAGCTGGGGAACTTCGTCGCCTCGCTCGAAGCATTGGCACCAGCCGTCATGCCAGCGGCCGAAGCGTCGACGCTCTCGCCTTCGCTCGGTGTGCTTCCACAGCCGGGGAACTCCTTCTCCAAGCTCTCGAGCTTGTCCTCGATCTCCTTGATCTGCTGCGCACCGGCCTTGAGCGTCTTGAGCTCATCCGCCGTGAACTCATCCTTGGCGCCGTCGATGGTCTTGAGCAGGAAATCGCCGTAATTGCTGCCGTCCTCAATCATTACCGAGTCTTTATTTGCCGCATTGAATACCTTTTCCCACAGCGCGTTATCACTCGAAAGGATATCGTTCTCCTTTTTCATGAGCTTCGCATACAGCTCGGCGGCCTCATCGGCATTGGTCGGCTTCTGCGCAGTGAGTTCTGCGATCTTAGGATCGGAGCTCGCAGATTCGCTCGCATTGCCACTGGGCGCCGAACACGCCACAAGGCACAAGGCCAATACTGGCACCATAAACAGGGCCGCAATCTTAGAAAGCTTCATGGTCATTCCTCCGTTTTGTCGAAGCTTGTTTACTTTTTATCGGCGGTCAAGGGGAGCTTTTCCGCCGACACATCCAGGCCATAGCGATAGCTGATGGCGTCGACGGGACAGGCCCCGATGCACTTTCCGCACCGGATACATTCGGCATGATTGGGCGCGCGGACCACATCAACGTCCATCTGACAAACCTTTGAGCACTTGCCGCACGAGACACATTTGCATGCGTCAACCCGAATCCCCAGTAGGGACACCCTATTCATGAGCGCATAGAATGCGCCGAGTGGACAAATCCATTTGCAGAAGGGGCGGTAGAACAAAACGCTCAGCACTACCACGGCAATGAGAACGGCAAGTTTCCAAGTAAAGAGATGTCCCAGCGCAGATCGAATTCCGGCATTGGCAGCCGCCAGCGGAATGGCGCCCTCGAGCACACCCTGGGGACAGATGTACTTGCAAAAGAACGGATCTCCCATCCCCAGATCGTTGACCACCAGCACAGGCAGCAATACCACGGCAAATAGCAGTACAACGTATTTGATATACGTAAGCGTCTTGACCCTTTTCGTCGAAAACTTTTTGCTGGGAATCTTATGAAGCAGCTCCTGCAGCCAGCCAAACGGACACAGAAAGCCGCATACAAAGCGTCCCAGCAGCACGCCGAGCAAAATGAGCGTACCGGTGACGTAGTAAGAAAAGTTGAACTTGGATGAACCTACCACCGACTGAAACGACCCGATGGGGCACGCACCCGATGCCGCGGGGCACGAATAGCAGTTAAGTCCAGGTACGCAGACTGTTTTTCCCGCGCCCTGATAGATGCCGCCTTTGGCAAAGTTTGGCAGGTGAATGTTGGTGACCAGCGTCGCCGCCGCCTGAATGAATCCGCGAAATCGGGCCAAAACATGCGACGCAGTGTTTTCTCTTTTATCCAATTCCGATACACTCCAAGCACAGCCTAATCGCTTTGGCCAGCACGGCATCCGCCTCGCCACGCATAACACCAAAGCACACCATGGTAATTCCGACGATCAACAAAGCGACCTGTACCACGGGTTTTACCGCTTTGAACAACCCAACCACTCCTTTCGTTACGCGACCATTGGACCATATCGACTATAAAATCCGTGTTAAGCGCGATTTGGAATGTGCAAGGAGACTGTTATGCGTATTTTGATCGTCGAAGACGAGCGAGCACTGTGCGATGCAATCGCGCGCAGCTTGCGAAACTTGGCGTACAGCGTCGACTGCTGCCACGACGGGCAGGAGGCGCTCGACCTGCTGGGCGTCGAAGTCTTTGACCTCGTGGTACTCGACCTCAACCTTCCCCGTATCGACGGCATGACCGTGCTTAGGGAACTTAGGAAAACCGACTGCGAGACCAAGGTGCTGATTCTGTCCGCGCGTGGCGAAGTATCCGATAAAGTCGCCGGACTCGATGCCGGCGCCAACGATTACCTCACCAAGCCGTTTCATCTGGACGAACTTGCGGCAAGGATCCGCAGCCTCACCCTCAGACGCTTCGCACAAAGCGACATAGTATTAACCTGTGGAAAGCTCCGCTTTGACACCAAGGCGCGCATCGCTTCCGTGGACAGCGAGGCCTTATCTCTTACGCGCAAGGAAACGGGAATCTTGGAATACCTGATGCTTAATCAGGGGCGTCCGGTAAGTCAAGAGGAGCTTATCGAACACGTTTGGGATAGCAGCGTGAACAGCTTTAGCAACGCAACCCGCGTTCACATCTCGTCACTCCGCAAAAAGCTACGCAGCGCTTTGGGATACGACCCGATTCGCAATCGGATTGGAGAGGGCTACGTTATGGAGGATAGCGAATGAAAAGGCTTTCCCTTCAATGGCGCATAACGATTATGACGGCACTGCTGACGTGTGCGGCGTGCGTGCTGACGAACTGCCTGGTCGGCTATACGGGCATGCGCTACATGGATGCCATCGGCAGCAACATCTCGGCCTTTAACGCAACCGGCGAAGATTCGCCCCAGGCGTTCGACCCAACGAAAGCGACCCCCGATGACAAGGTCACGATCGTCGTAAACGACGCACAGGAGTCTTTTGGCACGACAACCTGGTACATCACGGCTGGAGTCACACTCCTTGGCGGCGTGCTGGCATACTTTGTGAGCGGCCGTGCACTCAAACCGCTACGGGCTTTTGCAGCCCAGGTTGAGCGTGTGCAGCCTGACAACCTAAGCGAAATCCGACTCAGTGAAGATGTACCCACCGAGCTACAGCGATGCAGCGTCTCATTCAACGACATGATCGCCCGGCTTGGTGAAGGGTTCTCTGCACAGCGTCAGTTTACCGGCAACGCCGCACACGAGCTGCGCACCCCGCTTGCCCTTATGCAAGCACAGATTGAACTATTCATCTCCGAGCACTCCGGTTTGCAACCCGAAACAGCCGAGTTGCTTAGCCTGCTACAAGAACAAACCGAGCGCATGTCTCGAATGACCAAGGTATTGCTCGAGATGAGTGAGCTCCGCAGCGTTCCTTGCGAGGACGGTGTTGAACTTGGTCCCTTGTCCGAAGAGGTCCTCACCGACCTTGCGCCACTTGCCGAAAATAAGGGCATAGCCCTCAATTGTGCTGGAGACGCTTTAGTAATCGGGAGCGACACGCTCCTCTATCGGCTGGTGTTTAACCTGGCCGAAAACGCCATCCGTTACAGCCGCTCCGGCTCGACTGTCAACGTCTCCATCAGCGACAGCGACAGCCACGTGCTCCTGCGAGTCGAGGACCAGGGCCCGGGAATACCCAAGCAGTACCGTGAGAGCATCTTCCAACCGTTCTTTCGTCTAGACAAATCCCGCAGCAGGGCATACGGCGGCGCAGGGCTCGGGTTAGCGCTCGTTTGGGAGATTGCAGCGCTTCACGGTGGCGCTGTAGAGGTCGAAACAAGTTCCGAAAACGGAACCGTGATGCTCGTGACCCTCTCAAAGGGGGCCACCACGTGATCCGACTGTCCAGGGGTTCCACTCGGCATTGTGAAACGCGTCCCAAAACTTGGATATGAGGAATGGGAGGCAGTTCGCATCTATGCCGAGGACGAAGTCCTGGCGGGGATTCAGGATGCGCAGAGGAAGCTTACGGCAGAAAACCCCGACAGAGTCGTGACCGTCGGCGGCAACCGCATGGTGTCGCTTGCCCTCTTCGATTACCTGCACGGGAAATACGAGAACGTTGGAATCGTCTGGATCTATGCGCATCCGGATGTATCCACGCTGAATGATGGCTACCCCAACGCTCACGCCATGGTACTTGGCAGCCTTTTGGGAGAAAGTCATCCTGGTCTTCGGCGGCGAATAACGCGAATGTCCGCAGGCAGACTCCAACCTGTGCGCGGAGAAGCTGGGCGACGCAAACAAGATTCCTCGATTCGAGCATGGAGATAAATCCGTCTATCAGTCTCATCGCATACTCAGAGGAGGATGCCAGATATAGATCCCATTGGGTAAAGTCGCCGTTCATAAAGGGAATCACTGCATTGCGCTCGGCGACTCTCAAGGCACTCAGGCTTTGTTCTATTTTCTCAGCTTCTTGTTTGAACTGTTCGCTATCCAAAATGCCCCCAAATGCCGGCTTCTCAACAAATCAGAAAAAGCATTGGCTATACTGATGCGGACAGTTCCGGGAGGGGTGCAAGAGACGGAAGGGCCGTAATGGGTGAGAAGGGCAAGCGGCCGGAGCGGGTGTTCCCCGGCAGGACAGACCCGTGGTTCATAGCGGCCATGGTGATTGTGGCGGGCGGTTTATCCGCGGCGTGTATCGCGTGTTTCCTGAGCTCGAGTCCCGCGCTCCTATGGGGCTGGCTCGCGCTGCTGCCCATCCCGGCCCTCGTGGCCCTGGCTGCCCTTCCCGTCCGCAGCAATCGCCTCGAGCTCTACGGCGACCGCCTCGTCGTCGTGTACGCTGGGACGCGTTCGGTGATACCCTACGCCCACGTGCGGGGCGTCCGGCGCACCAGGACGCTCTGGGCGGGGACGGCCAACTCGCTCGACCGCGTCTACATCGAGGCGCCCTACGACGGCGACGCCATCGTCTCGGTCAGAGACAACGACGCCCTCGTGGCGGAGCTGGGGCGCAGGTGCGGCCTTGGGCCCGGCGCCTGACGCCCCGAAAGGAAGAGAGGATGGACGTCCCGCACTGGCCCTACTGGAGGAAGTATTCCCTCGGCGGCACACAGGTCTGGTACGCGGACTGGGGCGACTGCCCCTTCGACACTGGTCTACATGAGCCCAGTTGAGTTCAGGAACGCAGGGCTGTCCCTGTAAAAAATGTTTAAGCAACCGTTGCAAATCCATTCTCCCGCGCAGAGAGCCCCGGGTAGGCCGAGCTCGCGTCGGGCATGTAGCCCATACGCCTCCGGGCGGCGGCAAGCCCGCGCCCGCCGCGCTCGCCGAACAGCTCAACCGAGCCCGAGCTGGGGCTGGCGGTGCCAGTGACGATACAGATGAGCGTTGACTTCCCGGCGCCGTTTTCGCCGATGAGCCCGTAGACGCGCCCCGCCTCGAGGGCGAGGTCGATGGGGCCGAGGACGGTCCTCCCGCGGTACGCCTTCGTGACCCCGTGAAGGCGGAGGGGCATGGCTGTCGTCATTGCGTTCCTTTCTCCTCGGATGGATTTTGGGTATGCGTCATGGGCCCCCGCGCGGGACGGGGAGCGAATCGACGCAGGCTCGAGGCCGGTTGGGTTGGGGTTGAGGTCCGGGTTCCACAGGCTTGCACAGCCCGACGGACGGGGCGTCCGGGCACGCTATGCTTAGGGAGCGGTGGGCGCCTCCGGGGCAGCAGGGGACTCGGACGCGGTGATGCCGGAGGTGTCGACCTCGCCGATTCCGGCGAGCTGCTCGATGAGGGGGAGGCCCGTCGGGTCGTCCACCTCGACGCCGCCGAGCACGATGGTGCTGTCGCGCGTGTCGATTTGGGTTGTGAACACGGCCGGGTCGAAACCCGAAGCGATAAAGCCAATGCCCGCGAGGACAACACCCGCGGCAACGAGCCCGCCCGCCACGGCGAGGTAGATCTTCTTCGCGCTGGTCATGGTACTCACTCCTTTCTACGCCGCGAGATGCGCGGCAGCGCCGCCCTTCTCGCCCTTACCCTTCCAGAAGGGCGAGGCGGCCTTCCTCGCCCAGAGCGCCGAGAGGCGCGCAATTTGTTTTGAGGCGGCCCAAGCGCCAGCACCAACGAAGAGCGCCACGCCGACGAGGCCGAGCCCCACGCCCGCCGAGGCGAGGGCGTACGGGAAGTGGCCGATGGTGACGCCGCTTACGGCAAGCAGGAGCTCAACTACGCCCACGCCCCCGAGTGCCGCCGCGACGATCCACACGCAGAGCGCCAGCACCCAGATGCAGATATAGACCGTGACGGCCACGGCGGCGAAGGCGGCGAGCAGCGGCACCCACACCGGGGAGCCCACGATGGTCAGCACCCACAGCAGCGCGGTGCTGCGCCGGCGCGTCCTCGCGATCGCGCGCGGCACGGCGGGCAGGTCGTCGAGCGTGGCCTCGGCAACCTCGCCGGGGGCGCCCATGGCGGCCACGGCCTCCTCCTCGCTCATACCGTCCTCCATGCGGTCGGCGATAGCCTCCGCATAGAACGCCTTGGTCTCCTCCACCTGCTCGGCCGGCAGGCAGGCAAGCAGCTCGCCCAACCGGCCCAGAAACTCATCGCGCGTCATGGTGCGCCCCCTCAACGTATGCGTAAATCTCCCGTACGGACGGCCACTCGGCCAGGAACTCCTCGATGCGCGCACGCCCATCGTCCGTGATGCGGTAGTACCGGCGCAGCCGCCCGTTGTGCTCGGCAGAGCGCGCCGTGATGCACCCGGCCTTCTCCAGGCGCTTGAGCAGCGGGTAGAGCGTCGACTCCGTGAGCCCCATGCTCGCCGGCACGTCCTTCACGATCTGGTAGCCGTAGGACTCCTCGCCGGAGACGGCCGCGAGCACGCAGGCCTCCAGGAAGCCGCGCTTCATCTGGGCCTCCATCCGCACACCTCCTCTCGTCATATACTATGCTATACACACTATACGATGCAAGGTATTAGACGTCAACTCTCATCGCGAAGATTCTCCGGCCCCTGCGCGCTGCGAACGTGATGTCGCGGGGCGGTTGGCATTATGCATGAAACGTCAAGTAACGCTCTTTTGATCCACTTCCACTCGGCCCCATATGCCTTGTACAACGCCCCCTTCGACCTCGGGTTCAAGAGAGCCGCTAGTCTTCCTTTATACGTTCGGCATAATCGTCGGCGATACCCACAAATTCCAGTCCCGAGCAACAGGAGTACAATTGCTGCTATTGTTGCCAGCTGTTGGGAGATGGAAGATGGACTGCGATGGCTACCCATGCGTTCCCATGCCGTTGATGTGCACCGCCTTTGTGCCGGGGCAGATTGACGCTGCGGTTGCAGGCATTTCCGACCCCGATTCGCGCGCCATTGCCACAGCAGAAGCGCTGTACTTTCGCGGGCAGGCCACCCTCGCTGCCAAGACGGCGCGCCCCTATCTTGACGCCACCGATCCCGCACTGCGCTATTCCGCATGCTTTATCTGCGGATACGCCAGCCTGTCGCTCAACCGTATCGCCGACGCCCGCCGGTGCCTTGCTGGCATCCTCGATACGCCGGCCGACGAGGAATCATCCGCTATCCACGCCACGCATATCCTGTTCGCCTCGGCCGCAAGCGTCCTGCTGCACTTGCCTTCCCCGTATTCTGCCGAAGAGTTTTATCCACTTGCGGCGCATCTGCCCGAAGGCCTGCGCCTGTTCGCCAGCTACGTGATGGCGCACGCCTTGTATCTGCGCGGCGAATACGGCCGCAGCCTGGGCATGGCGGAAAACGCCCTGATCATGAAACAGGGAAGCTATCCGATCTCGGAACTGTTCCTGCACCTGGCAGCCTCCATGGCATGCATGAGCCTCAAGGACATCGACGCCGCAAAGGCACACTTCGGAGCCGCTTGGGGCATTGCGCGCCCCGACGGCCTTATCGAGCTCATTGGCGAGCACCACGGCCTTTTACAGGGGCTCATCGAGGCGTGCCTAAAAACGCAATACCCAGACGACTTCGCGCGCATCATCGAGATCACGTACCGCTTCAGCTACGGCTGGCGGCGCATCCACAACCCTGATTCGGGCGAGGACGTGGCCGACGATCTAACGACCACGGAATTCACCATGGCCATGCTCGCCTGTCGTGGGTGGACCAACGCCGAAATCGCACGCCATATGGGAGTATCGCCGGGCACCGTCAAAAACCGCCTATCAGGAGTGTATGCCAAGCTTGGTATCGGAACTCGCGCCGAGCTGGTTGCCCACATGTTGCGCTAGCGGCAGACTGCCCGTCGTATCGAAAGCGCTCTGGGGTCCTGGCGCTTTCGCTCGATCAATTTGGACATTTTGGCCCTTGAACGGCACTACCACCACGGGGCACCTTCTCGCAAAATTGGATTATTTCCACCGATACCTGCGGGATGGGAGCCAAAGATGCTTGATCGCCGTTCGTTACTTGTTGCCGGAGCGTCCTCGCTGGCGAGCGTTATGTTGCCGCGCGTGCCGGGAAGCGCAAACGCCTTCATATTGCCGTTCGCGCCCACCGAAGCCTATGCCGACGAAGAAGACCCCTTCAGGGTGCTCGTTCTCTCGCGCACCATGTTTGGTGTGGTCGTGGTCGACGTCGCCAACAAGAATACGCCCATCACGGGTGCCCAGGTCACGCTCACATCGCGCTATGCCGCAGGCAAGCAACTCGCCGCCACTACCGACGACGAGGGCACGGCCATCTTTGAGGTCGCCCCTCTTGCGGAAGGCTACGTGGACGAGACGACGCTTCTCGACGCGTACGACTTTAACGGCGGCATCTCCATTAGCATGGCGGGCTACCGTGATGTCGAGATTCCCCTTGCGCGTATCCAGGGCGGCACCGCCATAACCGCGCCCACGCGTCCGCTTTCCGACGGCGAACCGTACTTCCGCCAGCTCACATTCGACGAATGGGACATCCAGTACGCTGAAGCCACGTTTATGGCATTGCCGAAGAACGACACGGCAAACGAGCAGCCCGATACGCACGCCTTTACCGTGCAGGCGCATCTGCCACAGGGTGGACAGGCAACGCTGCGCATCAACAAAGTGACGCCCGCCGCGGGCAGCTCATCCGAAACCGTCACGCAGATCGGCCAAGTCAAGGCCAGCGCATCGGGCGCGGATAATCTGGCCACGTTCACACTCGAAGACAAGTTCCTCGACGCAGCATCGGGTCTTCTGGAAGAAGGGTGCAAGCTGCGCTTTGCGCTCGACTACCAGGGCAAAACCTACACGCTCTCCTCCCCCATGGCCGTTGTCACCGCGCCGGCCGCAAAGGCAGAATCGGGCTCGACCACTATCGTCCCCACTACCATGGACCAAGAGATTACTCCCTTTGATTTCCCGGCGGCGTTTCCCGGCATCGGCGGCAACAAGTTCACCTGTTGGATGCCCACATTTCCGATCCTCTTCGATTTCTCGTTTGCTGGATACGTGCTGTTTGGCGGAGGATACAAACCGGTCGGCTACATGAACGATTCGGGCAATCCGGATCCGGAATACTGGAAGAAATCGCCGCGTGAGTCGGGCGCCAAGCAGGCAAACCGCTACCTCGACGAAATGGAGGGGAAGTGGAATCAGTACAAGAGTATGAGTGCCGGTTCGGGCACCGATCCAAGAAACACCAAGCTGCTTCGTCACCACTGCACGCTGCTGTTTACGATGGATATCGCCACACAGCTGTACGGCTCGCTCGCCTACGATTGGGTGGGCAAAACCTGGGGTAACAACAACGACCCCGCATACGGCAATATTAAGGCCCTCTTCCAGGTAAGAACCGACCTCAATTGGACCGAGCAGTTTACCCTAGGACCGGTGCCGTTTTTCCTAAACGTCAACCCCTGGGTGCTGGCGAAGCTGGCGCTCGCCGTGGGTGCCCACACGCACGGCAGCGGCGCGGCGTTTTTTAAAAACATTTCGCTCGACTATTCCAACACGTCGGGCTCATTCACCATCCAGATCGGGCTTGCCGTCACCTTTGGCGCCGGCGTTGCAGGCGTCGCTTCGTCTGCCGTGCGCGGCGCCGCATCCCTCACGCTGTTCATTGGGTACGAGAAGGCAGATGGACACCAGCTTCCGCGGCTGCGCGTAGGTGCAGACGTCGATGTCGATGTGATACTCCAGTTCGTCATGTTCAAGTGGACCACCAAGGCTTGGTCGGGGTCGTGGCCCACACTCCTCGATTCGTGGAATATGTCGGTGAACAATGGCAACCAGTATGTGCTCCAGCGCTCTGAGCTCGCATTGGGTGGAGATACGCCTTACACGTTGGATGCCCGCTTCGGCACGCCCAGCAACATCGAGGCGGGCGGCGTGCCGCAATTTATCGCATCGGCCACCATTGTCACCAATTCCGAGCTGCTCGCACGCGCCGAGGTTGCAGCCACCGCGATAAACGTCGCGCCTGTCGTGCGCGATTGGGATCAAGCGGTCACGCGCATTGAGCTCGAGGCGGACGCGGAGAGCGACGACACGGGACAGATTGAGCATTTCATCCATGCACTGATAGAGAACGACGAAAACGCCGCGCCGATGTATGAGTACACCTATATCAGGCAGGCGACGAACGCCGTTGCGGACCCCAACGCCAATTCTGCTGGTGTATCGGAGGACGAGCGTGGCGGCATCAAGCCCTCGAGCGACAACGTGCTGTTTTCCGGCGTGCTCAGCGAAGCTCACATGAAGCTGGCAATGATTGCCGGCGTAGAATGCCTGTTCCGTATCGCCTCGGTGCGCTACGGCGACAATGGCCGCTCGCGCCTGGTGGTGCACACAAAGGCAAACGGCACGTGGTCCATCCCCACGCCCGTGGACTTTCCCCTTGGGTTTGGCGAGGGCGACGTGGAGCGCGACGGCATATACGATTACGACTTCGACGTGGTGGAATATACGGACGGAAGAGGAAACCAGGACGCCTACGTGCTGCTGGTCTCGGGCGAGCGCCCCGCCGGCGACAACACCCTTTTCGATACGGCAAGCACAGCCGGCATACTGTCCGTTGTACGCCTGCGCATAAGCAACGACGGAGTTCGCGTGGTATCGCACACGTCGTGGCGCAGCATCTCGCGCGGCCACCTTCAGGAGGATGGCTACCATTGCCTGCAGTGCCCACGCATCACGGTGGGCAAGACTCTTGTCGACGGACGTCTGTCGGGCGCCTACCTCCACCGCCACGGAGCCACCGCAGAGAAGGCGCTCGGCAGCGAGGCCGAGGTTGCGCTGGAGTGCTTTACCCTGTGGTCGGACGTTTTGGGCGACAGCCTGACGTTCCGCCAAGTTCTTCGCTTTCCGCAAGCACCATCGAGTATCGAGCTGGGCGAGCCCGAGAATATCAATGGCAAAATGGTGGTGCCCGTTGCATACGAGACTGCAGGCGGTTGTGGCTGCGCATCGTACGCCGTGATCGGCCAGTCCATTGCGGGCTGGGGCGTTATGTCGCCAGATGCCACAGTACCCCACGCGGTGCCGTGGCCACAACATTCGGGCTTTTTGGCAACCGTCAACGAGCAACTGCAACATATTACTTGGACGCGAGGCGCATCGGCATTTGCAACGCAGCCCGTGGGTGCCGCAGGCTGTGGCCCGGCATCGTTTAGCGTAAGCAACAACGGCAGGTGCGTGCTCTATGTAGAGAACACCGATGGCAAGGTGGGACAAACCTACGACGAAGAAGGCAACCCGGTAGCAGTGATGGACAAGCACTTCCGCATCTTCGCCAGCACCTTGGCAGGCGATCTGTTCACGGAGCCGTTCGTGATGTGCGAGCTGGACCATCCCGTCGATCAGATAACGACATTTTTGACGTCGGGCGGCATGCTCTCCGCGCTCGCCACGCACATTGTGAGCGCGGAGAAGAGTGAGGCAGAGCTGCACGGCATCGAAGTACCCTTGGTGGCGTGTGCCACTCCGACGGGCGCGGTCGCTACCTCGGGCGCGGTGGTGCCCGGAGCAGCAGGCGAATCCTTCATGGTCACGGTGCGAAACGACGGCAACACCTTGCTGACCGCCGGCACGATCGATCTGTACCGAGAGGGCTCCAGCCAGCCGTTCTCCAGCGCATCCATCGGGTTCGGAGCGAATGCACGAATGGCATCGATCTACGATCCGGAGCTCGCCGAGGATGCTTCGGCCAACGACATGGCACACGTGAAGTACGCGCTCGAGACGCTGGGCGCACTTTTTGCAACGCACCCGCTGGTAGCCGACAACGGCAACGCCGTGCTGGCACCGGGTTGCACGGCACAGTTCCGCATGAGCTTCGCCATCCCCGAGAGTTGGAGCGACGAAGTGGGCAAACGCGTAACGCTGTATGCGAAGGCGCGTAATCTGGTGGCGCTCGATCCCGTAACGCTCGAGGAAATTCGACCGGGCGCAAACTCGGCGCTGGGTGCCGTACTGCACGAGCTTCATGTGCCCGACGCGGCATGCGAGCGCTCAGAAGTTCAGGTCGGCGTATGCGGCAGCGCGGATACGACAGGACTTCACGACGCCCCGATGACGACGGGCGGCGATGGTGGCTCGAGTGGCGGCGGTACTGACAAGGGCGGCGGCTCCGGCGGAAGCAGCTCCGGCAGTGGCAAGGACCACGGCAATAACAAGCGCTCCGGAAAAGCGGGCGCGCTTGCGGGCACGGGCGATGTCAACGCTCCCCTTACGGCAGCCGCTGCTGCACTCGCCGCGGCAGGCGCCGGCCTTATCGCCTACAGTGCCCGCCGCACGGCGCTCGAAACCGATACCGCTAATAAGGTCAATTCTGATAAGCCTCACTAGCTCTCAGTTACCTTTGCGAGAGACGCCGGCTCGGCTCATCGAACATCAAATGGGCTGGTTCTGGATACCCAGAGCCAGCCCGTTGCGAATTAGATGTCGTCAGAGGAGTCGAGTTCTGCCTCGAGCTTGGCACGGCGTCTTTTCGCCGTGAAAAACGTTGCGCACAGGCCAGCAAACGTGGCCGCGAAAATCGTCGCACCGCAGAACACGCCCGTGGCCAGGTTCGCCAACCAAAAGACGCTTTCGAGCGGTACGATCTGCGCCTCAGCGATACAGCGCATTGCGGCAATAACAAGCGCGAACGCGGCGCCGCTAAGACCGCTGACAAGCAGGAAATATCCAACAGGAAGATGCTCGGTTTGCCCAAAACGATTGGTATCGACATAGCCCTTCCGCGTTTGCAGTCCTGCGCAAATCAACATCACGAGAACGAGCCACAAATACATGGCTGCCTCGAACGGCGTTGCAAAGCCATGCGGCATTTCACTAGCGTCGCTGTGAACCCACGCAACCTGTCGAGCTATAAACTGGTAGAAAAAGATCATCAACATGCCAAACGAAAGCAGCACGAAGCCAATCTTGTAGATCTTCGCGTTCTCAGCCTCCAGGCGTTCATCCTTTGGGCCGGCATATTCACGCCACTTTTGCACGATTTTCAGATCTTCATATTTCATAGTGAACTCCTAAAGAGCATTAGGGTCGGCGTCGGTTTCGTCTTCCCAAAACAAGTCGTTCAACGTAACGCGCAGCGCCTTACAGATTGCCACGCACAAATTGAGCGTGGGGTTGTAGCCGCCTGCCTCGATAAGGCCGATAGTTTGGCGCGTAACGCCCACGGCTTGGGCTAAGTCAGCTTGCGAAAGGCCAGCCGCCGCGCGTGCCGCCTTCATGCGTAGGTTCTTTTTGCCCGGCATGGAGTTCCTTTCGTAAATATGGACAGATATCCGTTGCAACATGACAGAAATATATTGCATCAATCAAAAGATGTCAACTATATCTGTCATTATGAAAACCATGTCTGTCATCGCCATGCAGACATACCAATTTCGATTCGCTATTCAAACTTACTCGGACAGAGCCGACTCGGTTTTGTCCGAGTAAACGAATCTCCATCGAACTCCGAACGGTTGTTCGATGGATTTCGTGTTAGTTGGAATCGCCTATGGGCTGGGCTATGCTACCTTGACTATCTATATGACTTAAACGCAGCAAAGGAGCACCGAGAGAGCGAGTATGGCAAAAAACACCGCAAACTATGGTAACGACAGTATCCGCCAGCTCAAGGACGAGGAGCGCGTACGCCTGCGCCCCGCCGTCATCTTTGGCTCGGACGGACTCGATGGCTGTGCACACGCTGCCTTCGAGATCCTGTCCAACGCCGTTGACGAGGCGCGCCAGGGCTACGGCAAGCTCATCACCCTTACCGCCTTTCGCGATGGCTCCATTCAGGTAGAGGACAACGGCCGCGGCTGCCCGCTCGACTGGAACCCTTCCGAGAAGCGCTTTAACTGGGAACTCGTCTTTTGCGAGCTCTACGCCGGCGGCAAATACAACAACAACCAGGGCGGCGACTACGACTTCTCGCTCGGTACCAATGGCCTGGGCTCGTGCGCGACCCAGTACGCCTCCGAGTACATGGACGTCACGGTTTGGCGCGACGGCAACAAGTACTCCCTGCACTTTAAGAAGGGCAAGGTTGTCGGCGCCAAGAAGAAGGCACTCGAGATTGAGCCCAGCGACGAGAACCGCACCGGCACCACCATCAAGTGGCGTCCCGATCTTGAGGTCTTTACCTCCATCAGCATTCCCCACGATTGGTATCGCGAGACCATGCGCCGCCAGGCCGTGGTCAACGCCAACGTGACCTTCCGTCTGCGCATCGAAGGCGACGATGGCGAGTTTTCCGAAGAGGACTTTTGCTATCCCAAGGGCATCGAGGACTACGTGCTCGAGAAGGTCGGTACCGACTACCTTACCGAGCCCTTCTTTATCGAGGCCGACCGCCGCGGTCGCGATCGCGAAGACCTGCCCGATTACAACGTAAAAATCACCGCATGCATGTGCTTCTCGCGCACCTTCATGATGCAGGAGTACTACCACAACTCATCGTGGCTCGAGAACGGCGGCTCGCCCGAGAAGGCGGCCCGCAGCGCTCTGACCAGCGCCATCGATGCCTACATTAAGCAACAGGGCAAGTACAACAAAAACGAGAGCGGCATTAAGTGGCAGGATGTCCAAGACTGTCTGGTGCTGGTGACCAACTGCTTCTCCACCCAGACGTCCTACGAAAACCAGACTAAGAAGGCCATCAACAACCGCTTTATCCAGCAGGCTATGACGGCCTTCTTTAAGGAGCGCCTCTCGACTTACCTGATCGAGAACAAAGACGCTGCCAACAAGATCATGGAGCAGGTGCTCATCAACAAGCGTTCGCGCGAGAACGCCGAGAAGACGCGCCAGAGCATCAAAACCAACCTGCAGCAGAAGACCGACATGGCCAACCGCGTGCAGAAGTTCATCGACTGCCGCTCCAAAGATAAGAACCGTCGCGAGATCTACATCGTAGAGGGCGACTCGGCAGCAGGCGCCATCCGCACCTCGCGCGATGCCGAGTTCCAGGGCGTTATGCCCGTCCGCGGCAAGATCCTCAACTGCCTGAAGGAGGACTATCCGCGCATCTTTAAGTCCGACATCATCATGGACCTTATGCGCGTGCTTGGCTGTGGCGTGGAGATCAAGGACAAGCGCATCAAGAACCTGGGCGCCTTCGACCTGGACAACCTCAACTGGAACAAGGTCATCATCTGTACGGACGCCGACGTCGACGGTTATCACATCCGCACGCTCGTGCTCACCATGCTCTACCGCCTGGTGCCCACGCTTATCGACGAGGGCTACGTGTATATCGCCGAGTCGCCGCTCTACGAGATCAACTGCAAAGAGAAGACCTACTTTGCCTACACCGAACTCGAGAAGAACGGCATCCTCAAGGAGATTGGCGACCAAAAGTGCTCCATCAACCGCTCCAAGGGTCTTGGTGAGAACGATCCGGACATGATGTGGCTCACCACCATGAACCCCGAGACACGTCGTCTGATTAAGGTGGAGCCCGAGGACGTCACCAAGATGGAGACCATGTTTAACCTGTTGCTGGGCAACGACGAGGCGGGCCGTAAGCGCCACATCTCCGAGCACGGCAAGGAATACCTGGACCAGCTGGACCTGCAGTAGCAGCGAATCGATAACGACGGCCCATAAGAAGTTCAAGAGGAAATCGTGGCAAAGAAGAAGACGAAGAACCAGCCAAAGAAAAAGCAAGTCAACGCCGAGAACGTCATTGGCCTGCACTCCGAGGTCACCGACCAGCCGATCACGCAGACGCTCGAGGTCAACTACATGCCCTACGCTATGAGCGTCAACGTCTCGCGTGCATTCCCCGAGATCGACGGCTTTAAGCCCTCGCACCGCAAGCTGCTCTACACCATGTACAAGATGGGCCTGCTCAAGGGAGAGCGCCAGAAGAGCGCCAACATCGTGGGCCAGACCATGAAGCTCAACCCGCACGGTGACGCCGCGATCTACGAGACGATGGTGCGCCTGGCGACGGGCAACGAAGCGCTGCTTGCCCCCTTCGTGGAGTCGAAGGGCAACTTTGGCAAGTACTATTCGGGCGACCTGAGCTACGCCGCCTCGCGTTATACCGAGGCCAAGCTCTCCCCCATCAGCGCCGAGATCTTCAAGGACATCGACAAGGACCCGGTCGACTTCGTCGACAGCTACGACGGCGCTATGAAGGAACCGCGCCTGCTGCCTACCACGTTCCCCAACATCCTCGTCTCGGCCAACAAGGGCATCGGCGTCGCCATGGCGTCCGACATCTGCGGTTTCAACCTCAACGAGGTCTGCACCGCCACCATGCACTACCTGCAGGATCCCGACTGCGACCTGCTCGAATATATGCCCATGCCCGACTTCTCGACCGGCGGCGAGATCATCTACCGCCGCGAGGAGATGGAAAAGATTATCGAAACCGGCCTTGGCAGCTTCCAAATTCGCTCCCGCTGGCGCTGGATTCCCGAAGAGCGCATCATCGAGGTGTACGAGATCCCCTACACCACCAAGACCGATGTCATCATCGAGCGCATCGTCAAGCTCTCCAAGGAGGGCAAGGTCAAGGAGATTGCCGACATCCGCGACGAGACCGACCTTTCGGGTCTGCGCATCGCTATCGACCTTAAGCGCGGCGTCGACCCCGACAAGCTCATGGCGAAGCTCTATCGCTCGACCACGCTTCAGGATTCGTTCTCGTGCAACTTTAACGTGCTCGTCGACGGATATCCCCGTGTTATGGGCGTGCGCCAGATTCTGCACGAGTGGGTCAAGTGGCGTATTGAGTCCACGCGTCGCCGCATTAACTATGACCTGGGAAAAAAGTCCGAGCGCCTGCACCTGCTGCACGGCCTCGAGGCGATTCTGCTCGACATCGACAAGGCTATCGCCATCATCCGCGGCACTAAGCTCGAGGCCGAGGTCGTGCCCAACCTTATGAAGGGCTTCGACATCGACGAGACCCAGGCCGAGTTTGTTGCCGAGCTTAAGCTCCGCAACATCAACGAGGAGTACATCCTCAACCGCACCAAGGACATCGCCAAGCTTGAGGGCGAGATTGCCGAGCTGGAGGAGATTCTCTCGAGCGAAGACAACATCAAGAAGGTCATCAGCGACGAGTTGGCCGCGGTCAACAAGAAATATGTGATGCCGCGTCGCACGGGCAGGATCGAGCCCCATGAGGTCATCGAGGTGAGCTTGGAACCCGAGGTCGAGGAGTACCCGGTCACCATCATGCTCTCGCGCGATGGCTACCTTAAGAAGATGACGGACCGCGTACTCAAGAAGGCGACCACGCTCAAGTACAAGGACGGCGACAAACCCTTTATCGAGTTCCCGTCCTCCAACACGCACGAGCTGCTGGTCTTTACCAACAAGAGCCAGGTATACAAGTGCAAGGTTGCGGCGTTTGAGGACACCAAGTCGGCCCAGCTGGGCTCGTACCTGCCGACTGATCTTGAGATGGAACCCGACGAGAGCGTCATCTGGGTCATCGACCCCGAGGACTACAAGGCCGACGTGCTGTTTGTCTTTGAGAACGGCCGCGTGGTGCGCGTCGCACTTGCCGGATACGTCACCAAGACCAACCGCAAGCGCCTCAAGAACGCCATCTACGGCGGCAGCAAACTGCTGTATGCCCAGGTGCTTAAGGAGGACCGCGACCTCGCGCTGGTCTCGAGCGACTACCGCCTGATGAACTTCAACACGTCGTTGCTCAAGACCAAGACGACCACCAACACGCAGGGCGTCCAGGCCTTTACGGCCAAGAAGGGCCGCTCGGTTACCACCGTCGGCACAACCGAGGAGATCCTTGGCGCCGGCGTCTCGGCCGAGAAGTTCACCGCGCAGAGCCTCCCCTCCGCCGGTGCCCTCATGAAAGAAAACGACATGCCGAGTTTGTTTGACTAAAACAACGGTGACCAAACCGTCATGGGTTTACAAAGCAGCGGGGCCCGGAGCGCAGTAAC
The DNA here is from genome assembly GCA_900541665.1 of uncultured Collinsella sp. GTDB lineage: Bacteria > Actinomycetota > Coriobacteriia > Coriobacteriales > Coriobacteriaceae > Collinsella. Next base: position 10,750 of record UQKV01000005.1, on the reverse strand, counting down.
ATCGCGCTCCGGGCCCCGCTCGCTGCAACGTAGTCGGAATAATAGGAATCCCCGTTTTTCATTCCTGCAATCCCACGGCACAAGACATGTTAAGCCGTTAGCAAAACTTGCAAAAGTTAGCAAAACTTGCAAAAATTAGCAAAACTTGCAAAGGAGCTACCATGGAGTACAGCAAGAACCCCTTTACCCCGACGTTCGGAAGCGTCCCTCCCTTTCTAGCGGGTCGCGAGCATATCCTGCGTGACATCAACCGTGGCTTTATCAACGGCCCGGGAGATCCCAACCTGTCGACCATTTTTACTGGCGCAAGGGGAACGGGCAAGACGGCGCTTCTCTCGCTCCTTTCAGAAACGGCGCTTGAACACGGCTGGATCGCAGCAAATGTCTCCGCAATGCCAGGCATGCTCGAAGATATTATCGAGCGAACCAAAGAAGCCGCAGATAGCTACCTCTCACAGCCTCACGCGCGCATAAACGGTGTTCAAATTGGCCCAGTGGGCATCGATTGGACATATGCTCAAGAGGCTCAGGGCAACTGGCGCACGCGCATGAATGGCATCTTTAAGCAACTCGAAAAACATGACATCGGACTTCTCATCACCATCGATGAAGTCACCGTCGATCTCGAAGAAATGCTTCAATTTGCCTCTGTTTACCAGCACTTTGTACGCGAAGGTAAAAAAGTTGCCCTACTCATGGCAGGACTGCCCTACAAAGTATCGGCGTTGCTGCGTAACGATTCCGTCTCGTTCCTCAGGCGTTCCCAATATCATCAGTTGGGACGAATCACTGACGTTGAAATTGCAAACGCATTCCGCAAAACCGTTGAGGCCGGAGGCCGCTCAATCACGCCAGAAGCGCTCGAGGATGCCGTGAAGGCCGTCGACGGATTTCCCTATATGATGCAGCTCGTCGGATATCGCACATGGGATGTTTCGGAGAACTCGCCCAAAATCAGTGCACCTGATGTACAGCAGGGTTCTCTGCTTGCCCGCATGGAGCTGCGCGATCGAATTCTCGAAACGACCTATCGGGAGCTTTCCGATAAAGACATTGAGTTTTTGCTCGCGATGCTGCCCGATTCTGGCCCCAGCAGGGTCTCAGAAATTGCCAAGCGTATGGGCGTCGCCAGCAACTATGCAAGCCAATACAAGCGCCGCCTCCTCGAGGACGGCGTCATCGGAGAGCGCGGGCGTGGTCTCGTTGGCTTTGATATCCCCGCATTCAGGGAGTTTCTGAACGAGAAGGTCTCCTAGCACGCAGAGGTTGTCCACAAGGACATCAACGCATGGCAATCAGCAATCCTCTTGGTAAGGGAAGTAGGCTTTCCGCCAACGCTGATTGCCATGCGTTCTTCTTGTCTTTAGGCGAGCTTGCGAGCGAGCTCTCGCACCTCTTCCAGCTTGGGCGAAGAGGCCATGCTGTCGCGCTCGGTCATACCGCTGATGGTGATAATGCCCTGGTCCTCCCACTTGCAGTACGCGCAGGTTGACTTGTACATAGCGATCGCCGCATCATAGACGCCCTCGCTGTGGCTATCGAGCAAAAGGGCCGTCTTGGTGAACGGGAAGTCCGTGGCACCGAAGGCGTACAGGCGATCGATGGCGGCCTTCTCCTGCGCAGTGATATCAAACCAGTAGATAGGCGAAGCGAAGACAACCATGTCGGCGTCTTTCAGCGACTCGATCACGTCGGTCATGTCATCCTTCTGCACGCAAGTGCCCTCGTGGGCGAAGCAATACTGACACCCCAGGCAACCAGCGATTTTCTTACTGGCAACGCGGATAACCTCGACCGTATGGCCGGCCTCGCGCGCGGTCTCGGCAAACGCCTCAACCATGATGTCGGTATTGGCGCCCTTACGCGGGCTGCCGCTCAATACAACGATATTCATAAGAATCTCCCTTCTTCATGCCGCAGGCGCGCGGCATATTTTCTTGTTTTAACCAAAACAGATGGAGTTATTCTATCGCCTCGTTTCAGCTACTCCCACTCTTTAGAAGAATCGTTGCTGGAGGCTTGGCATTAAATCAAGGCACGCCTTATTTCAAATACTCCTCAAAGAATGCTTTCAGCTTTTCGAACGGAATGATATCCATCTGATCGTAGAGGTCGGTATGGCTGGCACCGGGGATAATGAGCAATTCCTTGTTGTCCCCCGTCAGCTTGCTATACGCGGTTTCGCTGAAATAGCGGGAGTGCGCCTTCTCGCCGTGCACCAGCAGCACGGCGGAGCGGATCTCGCCGGCGTACTGCAGAATCGGCATATTCATAAACGACAGCGAAGACGTCACATTCCAGCCACCGTTGGAGTTCAGGCTGCGGGAATGGTGGCCTCGCGGAGTTTTGTAGTAGGCGTAATAGTCCGCTAAAAACTGCGGCGCATCCTCCGGTAGCGGATCGACCACGCCGCCCGCCAGCGCATAGCTGCCGTTTTTATAGTCCTCGGTGCGCTGCGCATTCAGCGCTTTCCGCTTTTCAAAGCGCGCCTGCTCGGAATCCTCGGCGTCAAAATAGCCGTTTGCGGTCACGCGGGTCATATCGTACATGGTCATAGCCGCGGTAGCTTTGATACGGGTGTCGATAGCCGCCGCATTGACTGCCATGCCGCCCCAACCGCAGATACCGATGATGCCGATACGCTCCGGGTCGACGTTTTCCTGCACAGAGAGGAAATCAACCGCTGCGCAGAAATCCTCGGTGTTGATGTCCGGCGATGCTACATAGCGGGGCGCACCGCCGCTCTCGCCGGTATAGGACGGGTCGAAGGCAATTGCGAAAAAGCCCAGCTCCGCCATTTTCTGCGCGTACAGACCGGAGGACTGTTCCTTCACCGCGCCAAACGGGCCGCTGACGGCGATGGCGGGCAGTTTGCCTTCCGCGTTCTTAGGCACGTAGACGTCAGCCACCAGCGTGATGCCGTATCGGTTATGGAAGGTCGCCTTGCTGTGCTCAACCTTGTCGCTTTTGGGGAATACTTTGTCCCATTCCTGCGTCAGATTCAACTGTTCCATACCTAAACCTCCTTGTCAGTCGCTTTAAGGTATTGCTCGTCGTCCACGGGCTCCAACCACTCGTTGGAGGCCTCCTCGCCCGGAACCTCCACCGCGAGATGGGAGAACCAGCTGTCGGGCGCCGCACCGTGCCAGTGCTTTACGCCTGCGGGAATATTTACTACATCGCCGGGGCACAGCTCCTGTGCCGGTTTGCCCCATTCCTGGTAAAACCCTCGGCCAGCCACGCAGACGAGAATCTGCCCGCCGCCGCTTTTGGCGTGATGGGTGTGCCAGTTGTTGCGGCAGCCTGGCTCGAACGTAACGTTGTAAATGCCGACCTGCTCGGTGGAAAGGGGCGCGAGGTAGCTTTGCCCGATAAAGTACTTCGCAAATGCGTCGTTGGGGGCACCGATGGGAAAGGCCATCTCGTTTTGATGCTTGGTTCTTGCGTCGGCGGCATCGCTATCCGCCCAGACCTCCTTCGCCATGCGAAAGGCCGCCCATGCCTTGGGCCAGCCTGCGTAAAACGCCGCGTGCGTAAGGATTTCCGCTATCTCCGCCCTGGTCACGCCGTTGTTCTTTGCGGACATCAGATGATATTGGAACGAAGAGTCCGTCAGCCCCTGTGCCATCAAGGCAACCACCGTCACCACGCTGCGGTCTCGAAGGGAAAGCCTGTCTTCTCGGCTCCACACCTCGCCGAACAGCACATCGTCATTGAGCTGTGCGAATTTGGGAGCAAAGTCCCCCAGGGCATCTCTGCCCGCTGTCTGTTTGATTGCCATGATCGATTTCCTCCTGTCGATGGTTTTGAGTGCAAAACTGCTTCCGCGCAGCTAAGCCGCGCCTAGACTCCCATGCCCATTCGTCGCGCCTGCTCAAGGGCGGAGTGACTGGCGATTACGGAACACCCCTTGCGCTCCCACTTTATATTGACGAGAATGAAGGTAATACCTAAACCTGACTTTAGGTCAAGGAGTAAATTCGAGATTTGTCCGGAGGGACCATGTACACAATCGGACAGGTGGCGGATATGTTCGGTCTGCCCGTTTCCACGCTGCGCTATTACGACAAGCAGGGATTGTTCCCGGAATTGGAGCGGACGTCCGGCATTCGCCGATTCGGCGATACAGAACTCGAGGCGCTTCGGGTCATCGAATGCCTGAAGAAGGCTGGGATGGAGATCAAGGACATCCGGCTGTTCATGGAATGGTGTGCGGAGGGCCCATCGACATATCCCAAGCGCAAGGCCATGTTCGAGGAGCGGAAGACCCACATGGAGTCGGAGATCGCGAAGATGAACCGCGCGCTGGACATGTTGAAGTTCAAATGCTGGTACTACGAGCAGGCGATCCAAGATGGCAGCGAGGATAGAGTGAAGGCGCTGATTCCCGACGATCTGCCGGAAGAGATCAAAGATACCTACGATAACGCCCACGCTCAATAATGCCGCCCGATGCTCAAGGGGCTTTGACAAGGGGCTCTTTCCGAGCAGAACGAAAAAGAAAGCCTCCGAACCAGAGGGTCCGGAGGCTGTTATTCCCGTTATTTCGCTGGTGGCTTTGCCCTATGGCGACGCCGAAACAGCATCAGGCGGTACTCGACGGTATCAAAACGCGAGTTCAGAAGCCAGTTCCCGTTATTCCCATAGGCATAAGCGCATCTGTTCGCGATTGCCTATCGATGCTCTGCCTCGAGCACGGCAGACACCGCATCGAGGAACTCCCGCACATGGTCTGCGGGCTGCAGCGAATGAAGCAGTCCGTAAGACACGAGACAGTCCCAATCGGTAGGGACGGTTTTAAGCATGGGGTGGACGTTGGCCCACAACGGCAGCGTCGCAAGCGCGAGGTCCTCGTTCGCGCCGCGATTGAACACCTCCGCCCGATATTGTGGGAAGTCTACAAGCGCGATTTGAGGATGATGCAAGAGTATCTCGTCGCGTACGCGGTCGATTTCGGCGTTCCAGCCCCGGCGTATAAGCATAAGAATGTGATTGTGGAGGTCGTCGAATGTGACGATGTCGCGTTTGGCGAGTTCGTTGTCGACGGGAACGGCACACCAGAGCGGCTCGCGCGAAAGCTCGAGGCCCAGGCACCCGCGCTCTTTAAGAAAGGCATCGTCGAAAATCCCCACCACGATATCCATGTCTTGCCCGAGGTTCGCCAAACCGCGCGCCGCCGAGGGTGTGTTTTCAAACGTGACCACCTGAAGGCTCATGCCAGGGCAACGTTCCTTCACCTTCGGCCACAGCTTCGTGAGAGGCGTGCTGGGCGTCATGAGCGACACTCCCACGCGGATGATGCGCTTCTCTCCGCGCTCGGCGACGCGGGCGCGTGCGATTGATTCTTGAGAATACTGCACGATATGGTGGGCGTCGGCGAGCAGCGACCTGCCTGCTCGCGTAAGCGAAAGCCCCTGATGCGATCGGTGAAACAACGTAAGGCCTAGCCGCGACTCCAGCAGGTTCATCTGCTTGATGACAGCCGTGGGCGTGATGAAGGACTCTTGTGCCGCCTTGGAGAAGCTGCCCGCCTCCGCCACGCGGATGAAAGTGTCAAGCTGTGGGTTGTACATCGATCCTCCTGTCACGCATTATGTGCCGTATATACCCCATGGTTATATCCATCATTCCAACGTGAACTTCTCGCACGTCAGTAAACGCCGTAGCCTTGTATTCGAAAAGTCACCATTAAGGAGGAGACCATGGAATATCTGAAGCTCAACAACGACGTCGAGATGCCCATCGAGGGTTTGGGCACCTTCCTCATGACCCCGGCCGAGGCCGAGGCGGCCGCAACCGCCGCGCTCGCGGCTGGCTACGAACACATCGACACCGCCAACGCCTACATGAACGAGCGCGCCGTGGGCCGTGCCATCGCCAAGAGCGGCATCGCGCGCGACAAGATCTTCGTCTCCACCAAGCTCTGGCCGAGCGTCTACGACGCGGGCATGCCGGCGGTGGACGCCACGCTCCAGCGCCTGGGGCTCGACTACGTCGATATGCTCATCCTGCACCAGCCGGTAGGCGACTACCTGGCCGCGTGGCGCACGATGGAGGAGGCGTACCGCGCGGGCAAGGTGCGCGCCCTCGGCCTCTCCAACTTCCCGCAAGACAAGATCGCCGAGGTCATCGAGGTCGCCGACATCAAGCCGCAGCTCGTGACCGTTGAGTGCCACCCCTACCACGCCCAGCGCGACCTGCGCGCCTACCTCGCGCCGTACGGCACGGTGATCGAGGCGTGGTACCCGCTCGGCCACGGCGACAAAGGTCTTCTGGAGGAGCCCGTCTTCGTCGCTCTCGCCGAGAAGTACGGCAAGACCCCAGCCCAGGTGATCCTGCGCTGGCACGTGCAAATGGGCACCTCCATCATCCCCGGCTCCAAGAACCCCGTCCACATCGCCGACAACGCGAACATCTTTGGCTTCTCCCTCACCGAAGACGAGATGGCCGAGATTGCCAAGCTCGACGGGACCATGACCTACTACACCGCCACTGAGGAAGCACTCGCGGGCTACCTGGCCATACGCCCCGATTTCGACGCGCAGGAGTAGCGCTCAGACGATAACGGACCAACCAAGCCGCCGCCGAGGACCAGTCGGCTGTCGAGGACGAGCCCGCCGCAGTGCCCGCTGCAGACGGCAACGTCCTCGTGGCCTACTACTCGGCACAGGGCCACACCGCTGTCGTAGCTCAGGCCATCGCCGACGAGCTCGGCGCCGATCTCTTTGAGGTGACGCCTAGAACCCGCGGGTTATAGCCCCGTGCGCACCCCAGCGTTATAGAACCCTCACCAACGGAAACTTCCGCCGGCGCGGCGTCCCTCGTATGGTGGATACGTCAAGTTGCGAGAAAGGAAGGCACCATGGACTACATCACCTTGAACAACGGCGTCAGGATGCCGCAGCTCGGCTTCGGCGTGTACCAGATCCCGAGCGCTGCGGAATGCCAGCGCGCCGTGGAGGACGCGCTCTCGGTCGGCTACCGGCTGCTCGACACGGCCGCGAGCTACGGCAACGAAGAGGCGGTCGGGGCCGCCGTTCGCGCGAGCGGCCTGCCGCGCGACGAGGTGTTCGTGACGACTAAGCTGTGGATGTCGGATGCGAGCTACGAGGGGGCCAAGCGCGGCTTCGACGCATCGCTCAAGCGGCTGGGGCTCGACTACGTCGACCTCTACCTCATCCACCAGCCGTTCGGCGACGTCTTCGGCGCGTGGCGCGCCATGGAGGAACTCTACGAGCAGGGCGTTATCCGCGCCATAGGCACAGCTAACTTCTACCCCGATCATCTCGCAAACCTCATCTCGTTCAACCGTATCGCCCCCGCTGTGAACCAAGTCGAGTGCAACGTGTTCTTCCAGCAGCGCGAGGCGCAGGAGTACATGGTCGGCAAGGAGGTAGCCATGGAGGGCTGGGCGCCCTTTGCGGAGGGCAGAAACGACCTCTTCCGCAACGAGGTCCTCGCTCGCATCGGCGAGGCGCACGGCAAGACGGTCGCCCAGGTCGTGTTGCGCTGGCTGCTGCAGCGCGGTGTGGTCTGCATCCCTAAGAGCACGCACCGCGATCGCATGGAGCAGAACTTCGACGTCTTCGACTTCGCGCTGGGCGACGACGAGATGGTCGCCATCGCCGCGCTCGACACCGGGCGCAGCGCGTTCTTCGACCACCACGACCCCGCCACAATCGAATGGCTGTCCGGGCTCGTGCGCAACGTGTAGACGAGCGGTCAGTCCGCACTGATAACTTACTAGGAGGAATTGCCATGAACTCATTCACGTACGGCTACCCGGTCAGGAATTACTTCGGCGAGGGGGCCATGGACCAGGCACTCGACGCCGAGATGGGTGCCATGAGCAGGACAGTGATGCTCGCCTACGGCGGAGGTTCGGTCAAACGAACCGGCGTCTACGGCCACGTGGTCGATAAGCTCACGAGCGCGGGCAAGCGCGTGGTGGACTTCGGCGGCATCATGCCCAACCCGACCTACGAGAAGTGCCAGGAAGGCGCCGCGCTCGCACGCGAGGAGCAGGTCGACTTCATTCTCGCCGTCGGCGGCGGGTCGGTCTTCGACTGCTGCAAGGTGGTCTCCGCGCAGGCGATGCTTGACGAGGACATCGAGACGTTCGAGCACGTCGACGGCAAGATGCCGGGCTCGTTCATCCCCATGGGCTGCATCGTGACGCTCTCCGGCACGGGCGCCGAGCAGAACAACGGCGCCGTCATCACCAACGAGGAGACGCACGTGAAGGGCGCCTATCTGGGGGCGATGCCCATGTGGGCGGCGCTCGACCCGGCACTCACGCTCACCGTACCGCACGCGCAGTTCATGAGCGGCGCGTTCGACACGCTCTCGCACTGCATGGAGAGCTATTTCGGTAGCCCGCGCGAACGCAACGTCACCGACGACATCAACCTCGCCATCCAGCGTAACGCCATCCGCAACATGCGGATCATCGCGGACGACGACCAGAACCTCGATGCCAGAAGCGAGCTCGTATACGACTCCGCCATGGCCGAGAACGGCGTGCTCAAGATCGGCAAGTCAACGGACTTCCAGGCGCACATGATCCAGCACCAGTACGGCGCGTACACCCACACCAACCACGGAATGGGCCTCGCGGTCATCCACCCTGCGCTCTACCGCCACCTGGCCCCCGAGGCGCCCGCGCAGTTCGCCCGCTGGGCGCGCGAGGTGTGGGGCGTCGACGCCAAGGGCAAAGACGACCTTACGGTGGCGCTCGAGGGCATCGACCGCCTGCAGACGTTCATCGGCGAGATGGGGCTTCCCACAAGCTTCGATGAGATGGGCTCCGACGCGTCCGACGAGACGCTGCACAAGGTCGCGGACACCTGCGTGCTCACCGGCGGCTGCGCCAAGAAACTGGAGCGCAGCGAGGTGTTCCAGATTCTGACCGAGTGCCTCTAGATCGGCGGTGGGCCCCGATCCGCCCGCGCCGAAGTAGGAACGGTATTCGCCGAAGTTGAAGGGGGATGTGCACCTCCCTGTGGCGCCCTGTGAACAGGGTCGCCAGGTCCGAACTCAGGAGGAACGCGTTCGATCCCGTGAGGTAGATATCCCATCCGCCACGTGCGTGAATGCTGTTAATTGCTTTCTCGAAACCCTCGCACAGCTGCACCTCGTCGATGAAGAGGCGGTTGCGGGCGCCCTCTTTGTGCCACTCTATGATTTCGTGATGCAGCGCGCGGTACTCGAGCAGCGGCTCATTGTCGAGATCCAGCAGATCGATGTAGACGTTGTTGGAGGATGGGCCCTTCCGAGCGACGGAGGCGGAGAACGCTTTCATGAGCTCGGACTTGCCGGCGCGGCGCCTCCCCCGTGATCACCTTGATGTCCCGGATGCCCTCGAGCGCCCAAAGCCGCTCCATGTACGTATTGCGGTCTACCTAAGCCATCATCAGCTCCTTCTCGGTTTCGAAACTCGAATTTTTTAAAGTTTCGAAACCGAGAAAGCAATATGCGCAAGGGCGTGTCGGGGGGGGTAAGCCCCAGCCACGTCATGTCGGCAGCGATGAAGGGCGCGCCCGTGAGGCGGCGAAAGCCCTTAAGCGGCCGGCAGTGAGCATTAAGGCACAACAGGCGCTCGCAGCACAGCGGGAAGCAATAAAGCGGGAATCGGCTCAAGCAAGAAGCCAGCGTCACGCGGACGAGGCGGAGGCGCGCTTCGAGCAGCGAAAGCTGGAGCGCAAGCAGAAGCATCGCGGGCGTTGATCGGCGCCGACATGGATCCTGGCGTGAACAGGGCTACGTCCCCTGTTCACGCGTGGCCTCAATCGGTTTCATGCTTGCATTGCCGCAAAGATTGCAACAATACAAGCATGGATATCTCACAGGGCACGAAGCTGCAAAGCTTGCCCGGAGATTGCCAAATGAAAAGTCCCTGACCCGTTGGTGCAGGTCAGGGGATCGGAAACGCTACATATCGCTTACTCCCACTCAAAACTCTGATTTTTCATCGTCGTAAATCGTGGTTGCGTTTGGTTGCGTGTTGTGACCACAGTAAATACCAACAGGCAGTAGCTCTAGTGCTCAAAATGCACTCACGAAATAAATCATTCCGAATTGGCGGATCAGACTGCTACTGAATGTTGAGGTTAACTGCGGATGCCGACGGAGCCATCGGGAAATAGTTATTCCGACCAGCGAAAAGCTTGGAGCAAATAATCTTTTTGGAACAGCGCCAGAGAAAACAAAGTCGTGCCCTGCAAGCAGCGTTTGGGCATTACTCAATGTTCTTGCTACGCACTTGCGCGCGGCGATGCGGGGGGATCCCCCGCGCCCCTATGAACACGTTCTTCTAACCATACGTCCGCAAATGGATTGAAGCATCTTTGCCTATACGTATAATGAAAGACTGAACTTAAGGAGCGGGGATGAAGGTAATTAAAGCAGAGGACACGAGGTCGTTAGAGCCTTTCCGCGACCGGATTATTGAGGGCGATTGCCTTGAGGTGATGAAGGGCATTCCCGGCGAATCAATAGATATGATTCTTTGCGATCTTCCTTACGGAACCACCCAGAATAAATGGGATTCGATTATCAACCTCGACCTGCTCTTTACCCAGTACCTGCGCATCATCAAGCCGCATGGCGCTATCGTTTTGACAAGCAGTGGGCTTTTTACCGCGAAGCTGATGCTTCACGCCCCCGAGATATATAAATACAAGCTTGTTTGGGTTAAATCAAAACCACCCTTAAAAAGGGTGGTTTGCTCTTAGGGTATAACCCACGGGCC
>UQKV01000004.1 GCA_900541665.1 uncultured Collinsella sp. | reverse complement strand
GCCCAGACCGGTACGGGAAAGACCGCGGCCTATACGCTGCCGCTGCTGAACAAACTGCTCATCGAGGGCAACCCCGACAATGTGGTGAAATCGCTGATCATCGTGCCGACGCGCGAGCTGGCGCAGCAGATCGACCAGCAGTTCCAGGGCTTCTCCTATTATGCGCCCCTCTCGACGACGGTGGTCTACGGCGGTGGCGACGGCAAGGGCTGGGACGTGCAGAAGCGGGGCATGCTGATGGGGTCGGACGTGGTCATCGCCACTCCCGGCCGCATGATTTCGCATATCCAGAACAGCGGCATCGACCTCTCGCATGTCGAATGCCTGATTCTCGACGAAGCCGACCGCATGCTCGACATGGGCTTTTTGCCCGCCGTTCGCCGTATTGTGCGCGAGACACCGGCCGAGCGCCAGACGCTGCTGTTCTCGGCGACCCTCGACGAGGAGGCCGTGGGCGAAATCACCGACCTGGTGAGCGACCCGGCCCGCGTGGAGATCGCGCCCGCCACGTCGACCGCCGACACCGTCGACCAGTTTGTGTTCCCGGTGTCCATCGAGGCCAAGAACAACCTGTTGCCCGAGTTCCTCAAGAAGGAGGGCCCGGAGCGCACTATCGTCTTTATGCGCACCAAGCACCGTGCCGACAGCTGCTGCCGTCGTCTGGAGCGCAAGGGCATCAAGGCCGCCGCGATTCACGGCAATCGCAGCCAGGCCCAGCGCGAGCGCGCGCTTTCGGCCTTCCGCGACGGCACCGTCGACGTACTGGTGGCAACCGACGTGCTTGCCCGCGGCATCGACATCAGCGACGTGCGCTACGTCGTGAACTTTGACGTGCCGGCCGAGCCGACCGACTACATCCACCGTATTGGCCGTACGGGCCGTGCCGGCGAGCTGGGCTGGGCCATCACGTTTGTGACCGAGCAGGATGTCGATGAGTTCTACGAGATCGAGAAGCTCATGGACAAGACCGCCGACATCTACGAGGCCGGCGACCTGCATGTGGGTCCCAATCCGCCCGCGGTTGACCCCGAGCGCGACCCTGCGGCCTTTAAGGTGAAGAAGAAGACCAAGCGCGGCAAGTCCAAGAGCAAGAAGAAGCTTGAGCAGGCACGTCGCGACGGCAAGCGCAACGGCGATGACTACGGCGATGTGGCCGGTCGTTCCAACCGCGGTCGCGACGAGCGTCGCGGCGACGGCGAGCGTCCGAGCCGTCCCAAGCGCGGCGGTAAGACCCGCGTGCGCGAGGGCGTTCAGGCTCGCGTGGACGAGGCTGTGGAGAGCGTGGCCCGCGAGGTGGCTGCCGAGGAGCGCGGCGGTGCTGGTGCCGTCGAGCAGGCCCCACGCGGCAATCGTGCCGAGCGCCGTGCCAAGCAGTTCCAGGGCGAGGCCCATCGCCGTCGCCGCGAGGACGAGGACCGCGGCGGTCGTCGCCGTGTCGAGCGCGAGGACGAGGGTCGTGGCTCGCGTAGCGGCAAGCGTGGTGCGGGCAACCGTCGTCGTTCCGGTCGTGATGACGAGCGCAGCGGCCGTGACGAGCGTCGCGGCGGCGAAGGCCGTGGTGAGCGTGGCACCCGCGGCGGTGAATCCCGTGGCGGCAAGCGCTTTGAAGAGCGCAGCGGCCGTGGCGGCGAGCGTCGCGAGGGCGCTCGCGGCAATGGCGGCCGCGGCGGCGCTGGTCGTTCTAACGAGTCGCGCGATCGTCGTGACCCGCGTGCCAGCCGCGATCGTCGCGATGACTGGCGCAACTACGACGATACCCGCGAAGAGCGTCGCGGCGGCTACCGTGGTGGCCGCGGCGGCAACCAGGCCGGCTCCCGTGGCGGCCGCGCCGGCGGTCGCGATAACCGTGGCAGCTATGGCAATAGTCGTGGCGGCAAGCGCGGTAGCAGCTCCCGTCGCCCCGGTGACGGCGGCGGCAAGCGCAAGTAAGATGCGCATCGCGCGCTAGCGTGAGACAAGCTAAGGGCCCGAGCAAACAACGCTCGGGCCCTTTTGTTTGCCGTGTCCATCGCTAATTCAAACGTGATGTTCTCGGGAATGCATCTGGGGGATGCCGAGGACCTATTTTCTGCCATGCAGCAATGGGTCCCATGGGGTGCGCCGTGCATTTTTTGGAGTATTCTGCAGTTCGAGTTGTCTGCATATGATTCGACGTCGCCAACGGTGGCCTTCGGATATCCCTAGCGAGCGTTCCGAGTCAGATTTCGCCGTTTTCCGGAGCAGGGGCGCGTCATTCTCGCCATGTCGGGACTTAGAATGATACGGCGCCCTACAGTTTTGCCCACCCGCGGCGGTGCTGACGCGGTCACGTTGCAGAATACTCCGTTTTTTGCACGTGCCGGGATGGGGTACCTCAGGAGAACGCGGCGGTATCCAGTAAGTATATGCAATCTGTACCGTAATTTATACAAAACGAAGAGGCAGACAGCGTAGGGTGGGTGCATTGGGGTGCTTGGTGCACCAAAACGGGGATCCCATGCGCCGTATACTCTGTCTGAATGTGAAAACGGCTTGACGCGTTGCCAGGCGTAGGGGAGGGTGCCTCGATGAGCGTATTCGAAATTGTGTTTAGTCCGACGGGTGGAACGCGGAAGGTGTCTGGCCTTGTGACCGGGGCGCTGGACAAGAATACCGTTACCGTCGATCTGACCGATAGCGGGCTAGATTTCAGCGCTGTCTCGATGACTGAGGACGACGTGGCCGTAATCTCTGTGCCGGCGTATGCCGGTAGAATCCCGGCTGTGGTGGCTGACCGGTTGGGCATGGTGCGCGGCAACGGGGCTCGGGCTGTTTTGGTTTGTGTATACGGAAACCGCGCGTTTGAGGACACGCTCGTAGAGTTGGAGGACGTTGCGAAGCGCGCCGGATTTAGGGTGGTTGCAGCTGTTTCTGCTATTGCTGAGCATTCCGTTGCTCGTCAGTTTGCTGCTGGGCGACCGGATGCGCAGGATGCGGCGCAGCTCGCAGAGTTTGCGCAACAAATTCAGCAAAAGCTGTTGGCTGAGGATGCGTCCGAGCCCTCTATCCCCGGCAATCGTCCTTATAAACAAGCTGGAGGTCGCCGTATGGCACCCGAGGCAACAGAGGATTGCGCCTCCTGCGGTGCATGCGCCGCGGCGTGCCCCGTTTGTGCTATCGACAAGGGCGACCCCAAGCGAGCAGCTGGCGAGGCGTGCATCTCCTGCATGCGCTGCATCGCCGTATGTCCGCGAGGCGCTCGCAAGCTTGATCCCAACAAGCTATCCGCTGTTTCCCAGATGTTGAGCAAGGTTTGCGTCGTGCGGAAGGAATGCGAGCTCTTCATCTAGCGCATACGAAATTGCTGCATTGGGGACAGGTTAATCTGCACCAACCTGGTGCAGATTAACCTGTCCCCAATGCACCAGAGTGAGGAGTGCCCCTGGGTGCCGGCGGGAAAGGAACGTCCCTAAGTGCCGCCTAAATACCGTTTATCGGAGAAAAAATACCGTTCGCCGGTCATAATGATTGTTCCGGCTTTGGGCTTGTCTACAATAGCTCCCGTAAAAAGAAATGCGGAAGGTTACCGAGTCCCTCGGACGTGGGCCTAACCAAAGTCTTTGAACGGGTGTGTCTTTCTGGATGCATTCGCTTGATTTTGGTTGGGCTATATTTATGAAGGGACATGCCACCATGGGTTTCTTTTCTCGCCTGATGGGCGGTTCGGATGAGCAGAAGACTGCGGCTTCCGAGTTCGAAATCCTTGCTCCCGTTTCCGGCGAGCTTGTTCATCTAGAAAATACCAATGACCCCGCTTTTAGCAGCCGTGCAGTGGGCGATGGCGTTGCCGTGGTTCCCCAAGAGGGAACGGTGTGCGCTCCTGTTTCCGGCACCGTTGCGGCGCTGTTTCCGACTGAGCACGCGCTGGGCATCATGTCCGACGACAGCTCTGCTCAGGTGATGCTGCATATCGGAATCGACACTGTTAAGCTTGAGGGCAAGGGCTTCCATGCGCTTGTTGCCCAGGGTGACCATGTCGACGCGGGCCAGCCCCTCGTCGAGGTCGATTTCGACGCGGTCCGCGCCGCCGGCTTCGATCCCACGGTCTTCGTTATCGTGTGCGAGCGTTCAGAGAACTCGACTCTTCGTGAGCATGCTTCCGGCCCTGTTGCTGTTAAAGAGCCTGTCGTCTGGCTTTCCGAGTAAATTCTTGTGGTGGGTACCGTGGTTATCAAGCGAGTTTTTAACAACAACGTCGCAATGGTCACTTCGGACGATGGCTCCGAGCTCATCGTCATCGGCCGAGGCCTCTGCTTTGGCCGTCATGCCGGCGATGCCATCGACGAGGCGTCGATCGAAAAGACCTACGCGTTGCAGGAGGGAACTTCTCAGGATTCGCGTACGATTGACCGCTTGGCACATCTTTTGGAGTCCATCCCCACCGTCAACCTCGTGATTGCCGAGGACATTGTTCAGATGCTCCGTCGTGAGCTCAATGTTGATATCAACGACAAGATTCTCATTGCTCTCGCAGACCATATCAGCCTTGCTTTGGAGCGTGAGCGCAAGGGCGTCTCCTGTGAGAATCCGTTGCTGCTCGAGATCCAGCAGTTCTATCGCAAGGAGTATGCACTTGCGGGCCGTGCGCTGCAGATTATCAAGGAGTATATGGGCATCCAGATGAGCGAAGAAGAGCAGGGCTTCATTACGCTGCATATCGTCAACGCCACCATGCCGCAACGCTCCGACCGTTTGATTGTTTCGGTCCAGCTTGTTCGCGACGTGCTCGCGATTGTTTCCGAGCGCTATGCTACGACCCTCGATGACACCTCGTTGCCCTATGAGCGTTTCGTCCGCCACCTGCAGTTTTTCGCACAGCGGGCGCTTGACCCCACGGCCGGGCAAATCAATGGCGACGCGCTGTTCCGAATCGATGAAACGGCGTATCCGTGCGCATTCTCGTGCGCGGACGCCATAGCCGCCCACTTGTCGTCTACCTATAACGTTGTCGTTACCGATGCCGAGAAGAGCTATCTCGCATATCACATTGTTAACCTGCTTGGAGAACCTGGTCTCTAGGCATAACGTGCCCACACATCGATTGATATAAGGCAAGGCTCACGGTCTTGTCCAGGGCACATCTGTCTTAATTTGCGGAAAAGGAAGGGGAGTACCGCTATGACCGCAAAAAAGAAGTTCAATTTCAAAGCGCCGTTGGAGGTGTTCGCGAAGTCGATCGTCCAGCCGATGATGTATCTCTCGGTTGCCGGCATCCTGCTCATTGTGGGCATCATTCTGACCAACAAGACCATTTGCGCTTTGGTCCCCGTACTGGGCTCCGGTCCGTTCCAGCTTGTGGGCGCCGTTGTCTACCAGTCGCTGATGTTTATCATCAACAACCTCTCGATTCTGTTCTGCGTGGGCATCGCCGGCGCCATGGCAAAGAAGAACAAGGGCCATGCTTCGCTGATCGCCCTGATGTCGTTCTTCCTGTTCCTGCAGGCTAACAACATCGTGCTCAACGCCACCGGCTCTCTTGCCGATGCGAGCGGCATGCTCGGCCTTACCGGAACCGGCCAGGCCACCGTTATGGGCATCCAGGTGCTCGATACCGGCGTGTTCGGCGGCATCATTCTCGGTTGCATCACCGGCGCCGTGTTCAACAAGTACTCGAACAAGCAGTTCCCCATTGCCCTTTCGATGTTCTCGGGCGTTCGCTTCCCGTTCCTGATCATGATCATCATTTCCTGGATCATGGGCGCTGGCTTCTGCATCGTTTGGCCTCCGGTTCAGGGTGCCATCTCCTCCGTTGCCGGCATCATTAAGGAGTCGGGCAACATCGGCCTGTTTATCTACGGCATGCTCAACAAGCTGCTCGTTCCCACCGGTCTGCACCACCTCATCTACACCCCGTTCCAGTTCTCCGATGTGGGTGGCACCCTTACGCTGGGTGGTCAGGTTATCGCCGGCGCCTATCCCATCCGTGTTGCCGAGATGGCAATGACGGGTCAGCCCTTCTCCGATAGCACCTACTTCAACAGCTACACCTTCAACAATCTGTGGCCCTACATCGGCATCGGCCTCGCCTTTATCGTCACCGCCTACAAGGGGAACAAGGATAAGACCAAGGCCGTTATCATCCCGCTGATCATCACCGCCGTGCTCTCCTGCGTGACCGAGCCCATGGACTTCCTCTTTGTCTTTGCCGCTCCCGTGCTCTTTGTCGTTCACTCGGTTCTTTCCGGCATCTTCCTGGTCCTGCTCAAGGTCCTCTCCGTGCCCGCTTCGACTGCAGGCGGCATCATCAACATCGTGGTCTCCAACCTGGTCCTGGGCGTCGATAAGACCAACTGGCCGGTTATGCTGGTGCTTGGAGTCGTCAACGCCGCGCTGTACTTCTTCCTCTTCACCTTCCTTATCAAGAAGCTCAACCTCCACACGCCTGGCCGCGAGGAGGAGTCCGAGCTCGCCGAGTCCGTTGCCGAGGGCGAGGCCGCCGCGTCTGTCGCAGTGAAGCAGGGCGCCGTTGCCGCGGCTCCCGCAGAGGGCGTCGATGCAGGTATTGCCGACCTGGTCGCAGGTCTTGGCGGCAAGGACAACATCGAGGAGCTCGAGAACTGCTTTACGCGTCTCCGCGTGAACGTTAAGAACCCGGACCTCATCAATGAGGACCTCATCAACCACGTGCCCAACAGCGGCATCAACCGCAACGGCAATAATATCCAGATCATCTTTGGCATGAAGGTCGCCGAGATGCGCGACAAGGTCGAAAACGCAATTGAGAAGGAGCAGTAAACAATGATCATTACTCTGTGTGGTGGCGGATCCACCTTTACCCCCGGCATCGTCAAGTCCATCGCCCTGCGCAAGGACGAGCTCGACGTTGACGAGATTCGTCTGTACGACATCAACGAGGAGCGCCAGCGCAAGGTCGGCGTGCTCGTGGACTGGATTTTGCACGAGGACCTCGGCCTGGACATCAAGCTCACGGTGACCACCGACAAAAAGACGGCTTTTACCGACGCGAGCTTCGTGTTTGCCCAGATGCGCGTGGGCGGCTACGCCATGCGCGAGCAGGACGAGAAGATTCCGCTGCGTCACGGCTGCGTGGGCCAGGAGACTTGCGGTTGCGGCGGCCTTGCCTACGGCATGCGCACCATCTTCCCCATGGTCGAGCTGATCGATGACGTTGAGAAGTACGCCAAGAAGGACTACTGGATTCTCAACTACTCCAACCCTGCTGCCATCGTCTCCGAGGGCTGCCGTGTGCTGCGTCCCAACGCTCGCATCATCAACATCTGCGACATGCCGATCGCGATCATCGACGTGGTTTGCGCCGCGCTCGATATCGACAAGAAGGATGTCGAGTACGATTACTTTGGCCTCAACCACTTTGGTTGGTTCACCTCGATCCGCCACAAGGGCGAGGAGGTGCTCCCGCAGCTGCGCGAGTACATCAAGGAGCACCAGATCCTGCTGCCCGACTCCTACCTCAAGGGCATGGGCTCGCTCATGGCAAAGAAGCCCGAGGAGGCCACCGACGAGCATCCCGAGCAGAACCGTCACACCAAGGGCAGCTGGTACTACGTCTGGAAGGGCGAGTACGAGATTATGGAGTGCTTCCCGGAGTACCTGCCCAACACGTATCTGAACTACTACCTGCAGCAGAAGGAGTTCGTCGAGCATTCCAACCCCGAGCGCACCCGTGCTAACGAGGTTGAGGAGACGCGCGAGAAGAACCTCTTCGACGGCATCGATCACTACGAGAAGACGGGCGAGATCGACGAGAGCACGTTCTATGCGGGCAGCCACGGCGACTGGATTGCCGACCTGGCTATCGCTCTGAAGAACGACACCAAGCAGCGCTTCCTGGTCATTTGCGAGAACAAGGGCGCTATCCCCAACATGCCCTACGACGCTATGGTCGAGCTGCCTGCCTACATTGGCAAGAACGGCCCCGAGGTCATCAGTCGCGACAACATTCCTCTGTTCCAGCAGGGCCTCATGATGCAGCAGCTGAACTCCGAGAAGCTCGTGGTCGAGGCTACGATCGAGGGTTCGTACGAGAAGGCGCTCAAGGCCTTTACGCTCAACAAGACCGTGCCTTCGATGAAGGTCGCCAAGGAGGTTCTCGACGACATGATCGAGGCCAACAAGGGTTACTGGCCCGAGCTTAGCTAAAGACAGAAGGTTGCTGGCACAAAAGAGCCGCTGACCGTAAAACTTGACCAATGCCCCGTCCACGTGATTGCGTGGACGGGGCATTGTCATTTGGTAACGCGTTTTATCAAATATGGCATTTATCTGCGGTAATGTTCTATTTCACCGCTGAGGGTGACATTTCATGCCGCCTGCCGAACTGCGTGGAGACCTAACAACTTTTTAGGTCAGTGTTGTGCGTGTAGCAATTTCGCCCGGCCTCGCCTCCGGGCTGCCATGTGAGAGGGGATCTTATGGCTCGACTGCATGTAATGGAACGCAGCCACGCTCAGGCCGTCATGGACGACCTGCACGATGCGCTCGGACGCCGTCTGGCGGTGAGCTCGCTCGCCCCGTGTCCCGTTGAGTTTACGGCAGCGCTCGTCAACCTGTGTTCGACGCAGAGCTGCGGCAAGTGCACGCCCTGCCGCGTGGGCCTGAGCGCGCTGAGCGATCTGCTCGCCGATGTGCTCGAGGGCCGCGCCGACGAGTCCACGCTCAACTTGATTGAGCGCACGGCCCGCACCATCTATCTTTCGAGCGACTGCGCCATCGGTTACGAAGCCGGCGCCATGGCGCTCACAGCTATTCGTGGCTTCCGTGATGACTTTGAGCACCACATCCGTGAGCATTCCTGCGGCTTTGATCGCGAGGCCCGCGTTCCGTGCGTCTCGGGCTGCCCGGCGCACGTCGACATTCCCGGTTACATTTCGCTCGTCGAGGCCGGCCGCTATGCTGATGCCGTCAAGGTCATCCGCAAGAACAACCCGCTGCCGCTCGTCTGCGGCCTGGTGTGCGAGCATCCCTGCGAGATGCACTGTCGCCGTGGCATGGTCGACGACCCCATGAACATCCTCGCCCTCAAGCGTTTTGCCGTTGAGCACAGTGACCTCAACGACCACAAGCCGCATGTAGTGGACAACACCGGCAAGCGCATCGCCGTGATCGGCGGCGGCCCGGCCGGCCTTTCCTGCGCCTACTACCTGGCCGTGATGGGCCACAAGGTGACCATCTTTGAGCAGCGCCACCACCTGGGCGGCATGCTGCGCTATGGCATTCCCAGCTACCGTCTGCCGCGCGAGCGCCTGCAGGCCGAGATCGACTGGATCTTGAGCGCCGGCATCGACGTGGAACTCGACCACTCCGTGAACGGCGAGGAGCTTGCCCGCCTGCGTGACGAGTTCGATGCCGTCTACCTGGCCATCGGTGCCCATAGCGACAAGAAGCTCGGCCTTCCGGGCGAAGAGGCGCCCGGCGTGGAGTCGGCCGTCAAGATGCTGCGTGCCATTGGAGACGACGAGCTACCCGACCTGAGCGGCCAGCGCGTGTGCGTCATCGGCGGCGGCAACGTGGCCATGGACGTGGCGCGCTCTGCCGTGCGCTGCGGTGCCGAAAAGGTAAGCATCGTCTACCGCCGTCGCATCTGCGATATGACGGCTCAGGACGCTGAGATTGCCGGCGCCCAGGCCGAGGGTTGCGAGGTTCTGGAACTCACGGCGCCGTTCGCCATCGAGACGGGCGAAGATGGTCGCGTGAGCGGCCTGCGCGTACAGCCGCAGATTATCGGCGAGCCCCGCCGCGGGCGCCCGGCCCCGCGTGCCGCCGCCACGTCCGAGCAGGTCATTCCCTGCGAGCGCGTGTTCGTGGCCATTGGTCAGGACATCGACTCCAAGCCGTTTGAGGACATGGGCATCGCCTGCAAGTGGGGTCGCGTCGTCACCGATTCGGACGGCGCCGTGCCCAACTTCGATGGCCTCTTTAGCGGCGGCGACTGCCAGACCGGCCCCGCCACCGTCATCCGCGCCATCAATGCCGGTCGCGTGGCTTCGGCAAACATCGACCGCTATCTGGGCTTCGACCACAAGATTAAGCTCGAGGTCGAGCTGCCGACCGTCCAGTTTAAGGGCAAGCACGAGTGCGGCCGCTGCGAGCTGGGCGAGCGCGAGGCCGGCGAGCGCATTCACGATTGGAATCTGGTCGAACAGGGCCTTACCGAGGAGGAGGCACGCCAAGAGGCGAGTCGCTGTCTGCGTTGCGACCACTTTGGCTTTGGTGCGTTCCGCGGAGGGAGGAACCTGGAATGGTAGAGCTCAACAAAACCACCGTCGGCGACAACAGCGAAAACGGAGCGCACAACATGGTCAGGCTCATTATCGATAACTGCGAAGTCGTGGTGCCCGAGCACACCACGATCCTGGATGCGGCCAAGTCCGTCGGCATCCAGATTCCCACCCTGTGCTACCTGCGCGATCTAAACGAGATCGGCGGCTGCCGCGTGTGCGTGGTCGAGGTTGAGGGCTGCGATCAGCTGGTTGCCGCCTGCAACAACTACGTGCTCGACGGCATGGTGGTCCACACCAACAGCCCCAAGGCCCGCGAGGCCCGTCGCACCAACGTGCAGCTGCTGCTGTCCCAGCACGATTCGCAGTGCACGAGCTGCGTGCGCAGCGGCAACTGCAACCTGCAGACCATCGCCAACGACCTGGGCATTTTCTATCTGCCGTATCAAAGGCATTTGGCGGGCGAGGGCTGGGATTTCGATTTTCCCATCATCCGCGAAAACGACAAGTGCATTAAATGCATGCGCTGCATCAAGGTGTGCGAGAGCGTGCAGGGCCTGGGGATTTGGGACCTGACCAACCGCGCCACGCATACCGCCGTGGGTACCCGCGGGCGCGCGCCGATCGGCAAGACCGATTGCGTCGCGTGCGGTCAGTGCATTACGCATTGTCCGACGGGCGCACTGCGCGAGCGCGACGATACCGAGACCGTGTTTGACGCGCTCGCTAATCCCGACAAGATCGTGCTGGTGCAGATCGCGCCTGCCGTACGCAGCGCCTGGGGCGAGGAGCTCGGCATTCCGCGCGAGGAGGCTACCGTCGAGCGCCTGGCTTGTGCGCTGCGCCGCGTGGGCTTTGAGTACGTGTTCGATACCGATTTTTCGGCTGACCTCACCATTATGGAGGAGGGCTCCGAGCTGCTCGAGCGCCTGGGTGCCGCCGCTAAGGGTGAGGATGATGGCCGCGGCTGGCCCATGTTTACGAGCTGCTGCCCGGGTTGGGTGCGCTTTGTGAAGGCCCGCTATCCGGAGTTTGTCGACAGCCTGTCTACGTCCAAGTCGCCGCAGCAGATGTTCGGCGCCATCGCCAAGACATACTACGCCAAGGTGCTGGGCGTGGAGCCCGAGCGCTTGTTCGTGGTGTCCGTGATGCCGTGCACGGCCAAGAAGGCTGAGTGCGCGCTGCCGAGCATGGTGGGCGAGGGCGGCGCACCCGATGTGGACGTTGCGCTGACGGTGCGCGAGATGGTGCGCATGATCCGCGCGAGCCACGTGAGCGTGGACACGCTGGTTGAGGAGCCGCTCGATACGCCGCTGGGCTTTGGCACAGGCGCGGGTGTGATCTTTGGCGCCACGGGCGGCGTGATGGAGGCCGCCGTGCGCTCGGCCTATTACCTGGTGACGGGCAAGAACCCCGACGCCGATTTCTTTACCGACGTGCGCGGCCTGGACGGCTGGAAGGAAGCCGTGGCCGATATCGATGGCACCAAGGTGCGCGTCGCCGTGGCACACGGGCTGGGCAATGCCGCCCGCCTGCTCGACGCAATTCGCGACGGTCGTGTGAGCTATGACTTTGTCGAGGTCATGGCGTGCCCCGGCGGCTGCGTCGGTGGTGGCGGTCAGCCCATCCACGACGGTTGCGAGCTGGCTGCCGAGCGTGGCCAGGTGCTCTGGGGCCTCGATGCGAACGCCGAGATTCGCTTCTCGCACGAGAATCCCGATGTCCAGGCGTGCTATCGCGAGTTCTTGGGCGAGCCGCTCTCGCCGCTGGCCGAGGAGCTGCTGCATACCGACCATCACGCATGGACGATGCCTAACGAGGGGACGTGCTAGCGATGCGCGCGTTTGATTTTGAAATGTCGCGCCGGGGGTTTGCCTCGGCGCTCGCCGCGGGCGCCCTGTCACTTGCGCTCGCGGGCTGTGGCGGCGGGGCCGCGGGGGCCGGGTCTGCTGCAGGCTCGGCTGCCGCGGACGGCGTCAGTGCCGCCGCAGAGCCGGTCGAGGTGCATGTCGCCTCGCTCAAGGGGCCGACGTCGATCGGCCTGGTGCAGTTTATGGATCAGGCGGCCGATGGCGAGACGGACAATGAGTTCGACTTTGCGATCAACACTGCTGCCGACGAGATCGTGCCCAAGGTCATTCAGGGCGATGTCGATATCGCCCTAGTGCCCGCCAACGTGGCGAGCGTGCTCTACAACAAGACCGAGGGCGCGGTGCAGGTCATCGACATCAACACGCTGGGCGTGCTGAACGTTGTGACGGGCGACGCGAGTGTGGCCTCGTTTGGCGATCTGGCGGGCCATACCGTCTATATGACGGGCAAGGGCGCCACGCCGGAGTACGTTATGAACTACCTGCTGGAGCGCGCGGGCTTGGCCGGTCAGGTGACGCTCGAGTTTAAGAGCGAGCCTGCCGAGGTGCTCTCGGCTCTGCTTGTCGACCCGACTGCCGTGGGCGTGCTACCCGAGCCGTTCAAGACGGCGGCCATCGCCAAGAGCGAGGGCAAGCTGTCGGCACCGGTGAGCCTGACCGATGTGTGGGACGAGCTGGCAGGAGACACGGGCTCGCGCTTGCTGACGGGTGTGACCGTGGTGCGCCGTGCCTTTGCCGAGGAGCATCCCGAGGCCGTGGCGGAATTCCTGAGCTGCCATGCTGCGAGCGTTGAGGCCGTGAACGCGGCGCCGGCGGACTGGGCGCAGGCCGTGGTCGATGCGGGCATCGTGGATAACGCCAAGATCGCCGAGAAGGCGATTCCCGGGTGCATGCTTGTCTGCCAGACAGGGAAGGATATGAAGGCGGCGCTCGGTGGGTACCTGAAGGTGCTGGCCGATGCGGACGCGAGCGCCGTGGGCGGCAAGCTCCCGGCCGATGATTTCTACTACATGGAGTAGCCCGTGCGTGCGTTTGCTCGACAAATGACAGAGCGTATGAAGGCGGTGGCGGCAGCAGGTGCCGTCGCCGCCTTTTGGCTTGCCGTGTGGGTGCTGGTGGCGGGTCTCGTGGCGCAGCCGTTGATTTTGCCGGGGCCGGGCGCTGTCGTGGTGGCGTTGCTGCGACTGGTATGCGATGCCGGCACGTGGGCGATTCTGGCGGGCTCGGGTGCGCGGATTCTAGGCGGTTTGGCGCTTGCCGCGGTGTGCGGTGGTTTGCTGGCCGGAATTTCGTCGCGCTCGCGGGCGTTTGCCCGCTTGGTGGCTCCGGCGCTTTCGTTTGTTAAGGCGACGCCGGTTGCCTGCGTGGTGGTCCTGCTGCTTATTTGGTTGGGATCGGCGCGCGTGAGCATCGCCGCGGTCTTTTTGATGGCGCTGCCGGGCGTGTATTTTTCGCTGGCCGAGGGCTTGGCACAGGTGAATAAACCGCTGGAGCAGATGTTCCGTCTGCATGGCGTGCGCGGCTGGCGCCTGTTTTGCGCCCATACCTGGCGCGAAGTCCTACCGTTTGTGCTTTCGTGCGCCCGTGCCGTGATCGGCATGAGCTGGAAGGCCGGCGTGGCGGCGGAGCTGATCGGCATGGCGGTGGGCACCGTGGGTGAGCGCATCTATCAGGCAAAGCTTTTGATTGAGACGGCTGACCTGCTGGCGTGGACCGTGTTGGTCGTGGCGGCATCGTGGGCATGCGAGCGCGTGCTGGTGTGGCTGCTGCGGGCTTCGGGGCCCGCAGCATGGCGTGCTGCTGTGCGGGCGCATGGGCGTTGTCCTCGCGAACGTGCAGGCGGCTCTGCTGGCGGCAGGGCTGCTGCGGAGCTTGCGCTCGCCGTGGGCGATCGCGCTCCCTGGGCTCCGGCGCTCGACGGACTGGTGCTTCGTGTGCCCGACGGTGGGCGCGCCTGCGTGATGGGCACCTCGGGCGTGGGCAAGTCGACGCTGCTTGCGCTGGCGGCGGGGGAGTGCGCGCCGTGCTCCATGGTGTTTCAGGATGTGCGCCTGGTAGAGGGCGCCTCGGCTTTGGATAACGTGCTGGTGTGCGCCGACGCGCGCGTGGACGCCTCGAGTGCCGCGGCCCTGTTGCGCCTGCTGGTGCCGGGGGTCGATGTGCATGCTCGTGTGGCCGAGCTCTCGGGCGGGCAGCGCCGTCGCGTCGAGATTGCCCGAGCCCTGCTGTGTCCGGGCGGCGCAGTGATTCTGGACGAGCCCTTTACCGGCCTAGATACCGCTGCGCGCGACGCATGCGCCGAGGTTGTGCTCGACTTGCTCGACGGCCGCATGCTGTTGCTTGCTACGCACGATGCCGTCGACGCTCAGGCCCTCAATATCTCGGACATCATCACGCTCTAAATACTTACTCAGCAACAAAATGATCCGTTTTTTCTCCGTCCCCATAGGGTTGGATATGGTATTCTATCTGCGGGGTAATACTTAGGATTACCAAGTAATACCAACGCAGTAGAAACAAACTCCAGATGCGGGCCAATCGGGTTGCCTTCACAGCCCGTCGCCCAGCCGCGTGGCCCGCATCTATCCGCACCACCGTCGTTTCAAAAAGGAAGCGCCATGGCAGAACACATGACCCCGGTTGTCGCGAAGGTCTTGCCCGAGGAAAAGGCGGCCTTCGCGGCGGCAACCCAACTCGTAGGCACCACGCCGTCCAACGCCATCCGCATGTTCATCGCCGCCTTCAATCGCTGCGGCACCTTTCCGTTCGACATTTCGCCCAGCGGGGCCTTTGGCAAAGACTGTCCCCAACAGCTAGTCGTTGAAGAACGTCCCCAATGACTAGTCGTTGGGAGGAGGTCGGCATGCTCAATGCGCTGGTTTGGGCGCTTGCCTGTTTTGGCGTCGTCGCTGCCGATATTGTCCTGAGCATGGTTTTGTTCTCCGTGCTGGACATCGTGTGGGCGCTGACGGGTTTCCCGATCGACAACCTCGATATTCAATGGTTTCAAGCCGTCGCTCAGACGGCGTCGTTTTTGATGGCGCTGCTATGGTGGCGTTATTTGTGGCCGCGGTCGTTTATCGCGCGCTGGCAAGGTGAGCGTCCGCTTGGCGGGGGAGTGCGTAGCGCGTGGAAGCGCATTGCCTGCGTTATCGTGATCGGCTTGGCACTGCAGGTGGTCGTTGGCTACGTGACCGACGCCGTACTGTCATTGTTGCCCGAGGTCGCGGCCGATTACAGTGAACTTGTCGAGGAAACAGGCATGGGCGACACCAGCTATCTCGCCGTCCTGACCACGGTGCTCGGCGCTCCGTTTTGCGAGGAGTTGCTGGTGCGCGGCATTATTTTTGAGTTTTCGCTCCGAGCGTTTAACCCGCAGTGCCGCCCACTTTGGAAGCGCCGACGTCTCGTGCGACCGCAAGACGGCGCCATGGTGCCCTGGGCGGCCCCGAGTAACTGTGGT
Organism: uncultured Collinsella sp.; assembly: GCA_900541665.1. GTDB lineage: Bacteria > Actinomycetota > Coriobacteriia > Coriobacteriales > Coriobacteriaceae > Collinsella. The sequence goes on along the minus strand of UQKV01000004.1, from coordinate 71,264 downwards.
ATCGCCGCGGCGATTGTGCTGCAGGCGGCGATCTTCGGCTTTATGCACATGAACTGGGTGCAGGGTTGCTATGCGGGCGCTGCCGGCCTCATTTTTGGTTGGGTGCTCGTGACGACCGGAAAGCTTCGCTACACGATCCTGCTGCACTTTGCCTTTAATGCCGGGTCGTATCTCATGACGTTGCTCTGGTTTGTGAACACACCGCTCGACGTGGCGGTCACGGTTGGTATCGCCGGCTTTGTGCTGGTAGAGGCGATGCGGTCGCTCAAGCTGACGTGCCAGCTGGCTCGCTCCCGTCAGTAAATGTGATTCCCTTAAGGAAAACACGGTTAGGTGCGTCTGAACGTGTTCTCCCTAGGGAAATCACGGCTAGAGACAGCCTAAGTGTGTTCCCCCTAGGGAAAACACGCCTGGGCCGATGAAGGGGCGCCGGCTGGCCAAGAGACGCCGGCTGGCCCTCGCCACGCTAGTTGCGGCGTCCGCCGCCGTTGGCGCCCTGACGCCCCTGGGCCGCACGGTTGCGGCCCGCGGTGTTCTGTGCGCGCGACATGCCGCCGTGGCCCTTGCTGCCCTTGGGCCCCTTGCCGGCGGCGCCACCGTGGGCCTTGCCGCCCTTCTTGCCGGTGCCATGCCCACCGCCAGCAGACGTCTCGCCCGGGCGTGGCGGCACGGGGCGAATCAGACAATGCTTTGTATAGCCGATCAGGTCACGACGCCCGGCCTTTTCCAGTGCTTCGCGCACGAGCTTGTAGTTCTCGGGCTTGCGATACTGGATGAGCGCGCGCTGCATGGCCTTCTCGTGCGGGTCGCGTGCCACATAGATCGGCTTCATGGTGCGTGGGTCCACGCCGGTGTAGTACATGCAGGTCGACATGGTGGACGGCGTGGGGTAGAAGTCCTGCACTTGCTCGGGCATATAGCCCATGTCGCGCACGGCCTCGGCAAGGTCCACAGCTTCCTTCATGGTCGAGCCGGGATGGCTCGAGATTAGGTACGGCACCACGTACTGCTTAAGTCCGTATTCACGGTTCAAGCGCTCAAATTTGCGACAGAACGCATCGTAGACGGCTCGGCTCGGTTTTCCCATCACAGACAGCACCGCGTCGCTCACGTGCTCGGGTGCCACGCGGAGCTGGCCCGAGACATGGTGTTCCAGCAGCTCGCGCAAAAACTCGTCCGAGGCATCTGCCATGGTGTAGTCAAAGCGGATGCCGCTGCGCACGAAGACCTTTTTGACGCCCGGCAGCTGGCGCAGGTCGCGCAACAGCTGCGTGTAGCCGCTCTCGTCGACCACCATGTTCTTGCACACGCTCGGCCATAGACAGCGCTTGGTCTTGCACACGCCGTGCTTGAGCTGCTTGTCGCAGGCAGGGCGGCTAAAGTTGGCCGTCGGCCCACCCACGTCGTTGATGTAGCCCTTAAACTCGGGATCGCGCGTGAGCAGCTCGGCCTCGCGCATGATCGAGTCGTGGCTGCGCATTTGCAGCACGCGGCCCTGGTGGAAGGTGAGGGCGCAAAACGAGCACTCGCCAAAACAGCCGCGGTTGGAGCTAATGGAAAACTTGATCTCGGCAAAGGCCGGCACGCCGCCCGCCGCATCGTAATCGGGATGCCAATCGCGTGCGTAGGGGAGTTCGGCCACCTCGTCCATCTCGTCGGTGGTGAGCGTCGCCGACGGCGGGTTCTGCACCACATAGACGCTGTTGGGGTAGGGCTCTACCAGGCGATGCCCGGTGATGGGGTCCATGTTCTGCTGCTGCACGTTAAAGCTGCGCGCGTAGTTGAGCTTGTCGGCGACAAGGTCGTCCCAGCTGGGCAGCAGGTCGTAGTCGTAGACCTCGTCGAGCGAGCCTGTGCGGTAGACGGTGCCGTTGATATAGGTAATCTGATCGACGGGCAGTCCCGCGTCGAGCGCGTCAGCGATCTCGACGATCGCGTGCTCGCCCATGCCGTAGATGAGGATGTCGGCGCCTGAGTCGAGCAGTACCGAGCGCTTGAGCTTGTCCTGCCAGTAGTCATAGTGGGCCAGGCGACGCAGACTCGCCTCGATGCCGCCGATAATGATGGGAGCGTCCTTGAACGTCTGGCGGATGAGGTTGCCGTAGACCGTGACGGCACGGTTGGGACGGTGCCCCTCCTCACCACCGGGGGTATAGGCGTCGGTGTGGCGGCGGTGCTTGGTCACCGAATAGTGGTTGACCATGGAGTCCATATTGCCGGCACTGACGAGAAAGCCCAGGCGCGGCTCGCCGAGCACCGTGATGCTGGCGGGGTCGGTCCAGTCGGGTTGGCAGATGATGCCCACCTTGTAGCCGTGCGCGTCGAGGACGCGGCTGATGATAGCCATGCCAAAGCTGGGATGGTCCACGTAGGCGTCACCGCAGATGTAGACAAAGTCGCACTGGTCCCAGCCGCGCGCATCCATGTCGGCGCGGCTGACAGGGAGGAACTTATCGCGGCTCGGACGCCAGGGGCGGACGGGCGCAGCCGGGGTATGCGCGGGGCGTGAGCCCTGGGCCTTGCCACCGCGCTTTTGCTGCTGGCCGCGCTGGGCATGCTTGCCGTGCTGGTTGTGCTGAGCGTCCTGGGGCTTTTTTGCCACGATTCCTCCCGTTGTTAGTATGCTGCACGTAATTGTAACCAGTCTTTTTGGGACGGCGCTAAAAAGAATGGTGGAGTACACGAGGCGTCGGGTGTCGGCGCCGCGCCCGCCGTTTGTTTCCAGACTGTGTATCCCCGTGTCGAAGGGGCCATCTCGCGCGCACGCCATGTTGTCAATGGGTTACAGTATGAACGGCGGCTATGTCTCCGCCAACGCACGAGAGAGTCGTCAACAAGGAGGATGCACGACGATGCAGCGTGCCAAACAGATATCGGAGTCTATTGAGCTGGGCATCATCTTGGCGCTCGCCGGTGGCTTTATGGATGTGTATTCGTACATTGGGCGCGACCATGTTTTCGCAAACGCGCAGACGGGCAACATCTTGCTGGTGGGCGTGAGCATCTCGGAGGGCAACTGGGCGCTGGCGGGACGCTACTTCTTTCCCGTGGTGTCGTTTGCCGTGGGCATTATGCTTGCCGACCTGGTGCACGAGCGGTTTGGCAGTGTGATTCACTGGCGTCAGGTGACGGTGTTTTTTGAAGCCGTCATCTTGCTGGGCGTGAGCTTTATCCCGGGCGACAATTTCAACCTGCTCGCCAACTGCCTCACCTCGTTTGCCTGCGGCATGCAGGTTGAGAGCTTCCGCAAGATCCACGGTCACGGCATCGCTACGACCATGTGCATCGGCAACTTGCGCAACGCGCTGCAAAACGTGGACGATTACATCATCACCCACAGGCGCGGCTTTTTGGAAAACGGCCTGCTGTACTTTGGCGTGATCTTTACCTTTGTGTTTGGCGCCGTGTTGGGCAACTGGTGTATTGAGCGCATGGGCCTGCACGCCATCGTCGTGGCGAGCTTGCTGCTGTTTGTCGCGTTTGCCATCATGTTCATCGACCGCGAGCGCGACTTGCGCTTACGCTGGAAGGTTGCGGCCGAGGCTTGGAAAGAGGGCTGTCGAAAGTAACCGAATGCGGCAAAGGGGCTGTCCCTTTGCCGCACTATTTTTCATCATCTGTTGAAACGCTTTAACAAATTTGACGTTCTCACGTGTTTTTCGTTTCAAAAGCGTTAGGATGGGACTCATAGCGTGGGGCGTAATGGGTGCCCCGCACACGATGGGAGGCTATCAATGGCTAATCGTTTCGTTCTCAATACCATCTCTTATCATGGTTCCGGCGCCATCAAGGAGATCCCCGGCGAGCTCCAGCGTCGCGGCTACAAGAAGATTTTCGTCTGCTCCGATCCCGATCTGGTCAAGTTTGGCGTTACCGCTAAGGTGACCGACGAGCTCGACGCCGCCGGCATCGCTTGGAGCCTCTACTCCGAGATCAAGCCCAACCCCACGATCCAGAACGTCAAGGACGGCGTCGAGGCCTTCAAGGCCGCCGAGGCTGACGCTATCGTGACCATCGGTGGCGGCTCCTCCATGGACACTGCCAAGGCCATCGGCATCATCATCAACAACCCCGAGTTCGCCGATGTCCGCAGCCTCGAGGGCGTTGCTCCCACTAAGAACCACGCCGTGTTCACCATCGCCGTGCCGACGACCGCCGGTACCGCCGCCGAGGTGACCATCAACTACGTCATCACCGACCCCGAGAAGGTCCGCAAGTTCGTGTGCGTCGACACCAACGACGCCCCCGAGGTCGCCGTCGTCGACCCCGATATGATGGCTTCCATGCCCGCCGGTCTGACCGCCTCAACCGGCATGGACGCTCTGACCCACGCCATTGAGGGCTACACCACCAAGGGCGCTTGGGAGCTCTCCGACATGTTCCACTTTGAGGCTATTAAGCTGATCAGCGAGAACCTGCGTGACTCCGTCGCCGAGGCCAAGTCCGGCCAGCCCGGCTCCGGCCGCGAGGGCATGGCCCTTGGCCAGTATGTCGCCGGCATGGGCTTCTCCAATGTTGGCCTGGGTATCGACCACGCCATGGCTCACACCCTGTCCGCTCACTACGACACCCCGCACGGCGTCGCTTGCGCCATGCTGCTGCCGATTGCCATGGAGTTCAACAAGCCGGTTTGCGCCGAGCGTCTGGCCAAGGTTGCCGTCGCCATGGGTGTTGACACCACGGGCATGAGCACCGACGAGGCTGCCGACGCCGCTATCGCCGCCGTCAAGCAGCTTTCCGCCGACGTGAACATCCCGCACGTCTGCGAGGCTATGAAGGCCGACGAGATCGAGGTTCTGGCCAAGGACGCCATGGCCGACGCTTGCTTCCCGGGTAACCCGCGCGAGGCAACGCTCGACGACGTCATCGAGCTCTTCAAGAAGATCTGCCCGGCTGCTTAGCCCAGTTTGGTGGTCCCTCGCCCGTAGGCGTATGGTCTATTGACTTGCCGCCGGCCCCGCCGCGCTACGCGCGGCGGGGCTTTTTGTGTTGCGTCGATGCCCGGAGACGGGCAAAACCAAGGCATACTGCCCGCTGCGGATAGGTGGTGCACTTCCCAGCGTGCATTTTTGGGAGTATTCAGCAAGCTCTTAAAAATGCATAACGTTGTGAATGGGCCGCAGTGGCCCGCTGACGCCCATCGACAGCCATTGTGGGCGGGCTATCGATGAATGGAGGGGGTTGTTGCTGAGTTTCTGCTTTGCGACAACCTGCAACACTGCTGTAACGTGTCGTTTTGTCGTTCGTGATGGGGCCGTTGGGGTCCACGGTGCTGAATACTCCGTTTTTTGCACGGTCCAAGGTGGGGTACCCCGAGACGAAGCAAATAGATGCCTCATTTCTATGCAGATACCGATAGGATTTATGCAAGATTGGGATTGTAAGCCGTGCGTGTGCGCAAAATCGGCGCGAGGACGTCTGGAGGTGGCTCGGCTCCCAGGGCCTTGCACGTGCGGAACGGTTAAAATCGGGACTCGGTCCTAGTTTTGATTGGAAGGATGCACATGGCTTCTGTAATCGATGCTTCTCTAGAGGAGACGCTCTCCTATATCGCGGGGCAGCTTAAGACACTGACTTCTATCGCTTCGCCTACGGGCTATACCCGTGCGGCGACTGATTATCTGATGGAGACCCTGCGCGATATGGGGTTTGGGCCTGAGCGTTCTAATAAGGGTAACGTGCTCGTTGAGCTTGGTGGCGAGGGTGAGCCGCTCGTACTGGCGAGCCATGTCGATACCCTGGGCGCCATGGTGCGCTCCATCAAGGACAATGGTCGCCTGCGTCCTACGACGCTTGGCGGGCATCAGTGGTCTACGGCCGATGGCGAGAACTGCGCCGTTTACACGCGCGACGGCAAAGTCTTTACGGGTGTGGTTCTCAACACCGAGCCTTCGGCGCATGTGGCCGATGAGCCGGTCAAGACCATCGAGAAGAACATGGAGATCTTGCTCGACGAGAACGTCGATAGCAAGGATGATGTGCTCGAGCTGGGTATTCAGACGGGCGATATCATTGCCATGGATCCGCGTACCACGGTGACGGAGAGCGGCTACATCAAGAGCCGCTTCTTGGACGACAAGCTGTCGGCCGCCATTTTGCTGGGCTTGGCGCGAGCCGTCGCCGCTGGCGAGGTGACGCTTTCGCGCAAGGTGTCGCTGCTCTTTACCGTGTACGAGGAGGTCGGACACGGCGGCGCCTTCGTGCCGGCCGACACGCGCGAGATGATCAGCGTGGACATGGGTTGCGTGGGCGACGACCTAGGCTGCACCGAGCGCATGGTTTCGATCTGCGCCAAGGATTCGGGTGGCCCATACAACTACGATCTGGTGACCACGCTGTCCAACATCGCCCGCGAGCTTGAGCTCGACTACGCGATCGATGTGTACCCGCACTACGGCTCCGACGTCGAGGCAACGCTTTCGGCTGGCTACGACATTCGTCACGGCCTGATCGGTCCCGGCGTGTACGCGAGCCACAACTACGAGCGCAGCCACATTGACGGCGTGCGCAACACCTTTGAGCTGGTTCGCGCCTACGTCCAGCGCTAACGATGTGGCGGCCTCGGCTGACACAGCAGTGCCGACCGAGGCCGTCCTCTCTAAGTTGCGGTGAAATAGGGACTGTTTAGCGGCCTGAAACACTTAAACAGTCCCTATTTCACCGCAACTTATGAAGGGGATGGGACTACTTGATAGCTGCCGTAACGGTGCCGCCGCCCAGGACGATGTCGCCGCGGTAGATAACGACTGCTTGGCCGGGGGCGATGGCTCGCTGCGGCTCGTCAAAAGTCAGCAGCATTTGCCCGTCTTCGCCGCGCGTAAGGGTCGCTGCCTGGTCTTTCTGACGGTAGCGGTACTTGGCACCTACGCGAATGCCACCGGACGTGAGCTCTGCCTCCATGCGATCGGCAGGGGTGCTCCAGATCCAGTCATTGGCCGTGAGCGCCGCGGCGGTCAGGTCCTCTGCCTCGCCCAGATGCACGGTGTTGTTGACGGCGTCGACGCCCGTTACGTACACGGGGTGCGCCATCGCGACGCCCAGGCCCTTGCGCTGGCCTATGGTATAGCGCAGCGCGCCGTTATGGCGTCCGACCACGCTGCCGTCGCGCCACACAATGTCGCCCGGTGCAGCGGGATGTCCGCAGCGGCGCTCGATATAGCCTGCGTAGTCGCCGTCCGCGATAAAGCAGATGTCCTCGCTCTCGGCCTTCTTGGCGTTGATGAAGCACTGCTCGGCGGCAATGCGGCGCACGTCGCGCTCTTTGTCCAGCCCGGCCAGCGGAAAGATCGTGCGCGACAGCCGCTCCTGCGTGAGCGAATACAAAAAGTAACTCTGGTCCTTTTTGGGGTCCTCGCCGCGATGCAGCTGCCAGGTGCCGTCGGGCGCCTGGCTCGTTTTGGCATAGTGGCCTGTGGCGATGTAGTCGCAGCCCATATCGAGTGCCGCATCGAGCAGCGCGCCAAACTTAATATGGCGGTTGCAGATGATGCACGGGTTGGGCGTCAGCCCCTCCTGGTAGGCGGTCACGAAGCGCTCGATAACATTGCGGTCGAAGGTCTGCTGTAGGTCGAGCACATGGTGGGGTATCCCCAGGCGCTCGGCGACGGCCTTTGCATCGGCGATGTCGCGATCGACCTTACTCATGCCCGTGACGGGATCGGGCGCGGGACAGGTGAGGCGCATGGTGGCGCCGACGCATTCGTAGCCCTGGCTTTTGAGCAGGTACGCAGTCACGCTGGAATCGACGCCGCCGCTCATGGCGACGAGCACGCGCTTGTTGTGCATGGGGAGGTTCTCCTTGGTGGCATGTGGCCAAAAAAGAAAAGCGGCGCGGGAGGCTGGTTCCGCGCCGCAGACATTGTAGCAAGTTCGGACGTCTCGTGGGACACCCTGATGGGATGGGCTCAGGCTACCGGGAGAGGGGAGACCGGTTCGCCCTGGGCTCAACCTATGGGCGACGGGCCCTAGCCCTGGAAGAGTGCCGTGGACAGGTAGCGCTCACCGGTATCGGCGAGCAGCGCCACGATGGTCTTGCCCTCGTTCTCGGGGCGCTTGGCCAGCTGTAGCGCGGCCCACACGGCGGCGCCGGACGAAATGCCCACGAGCACGCCCTCCTTGTGGCCCACGGCGCGGCCGGTGGCAAAGGCGTCCTCGTTCTCGACGGGGATGATCTCGTCGTAGACTCGGGTGTCGAGGACGTCGGGCACAAAGCCGGCGCCGATGCCCTGGATCTTGTGCGGGCCGGCCTGGCCCTTGGAGAGCACCGGGGAGGTGGCGGGCTCGACGGCGACGACCTGAATCTCGGGGTTCTGCTCCTTGAGGAACTCGCCCACGCCGGTCACGGTACCGCCGGTGCCGACGCCGGCGACGAAGATGTCGACCTTGCCGTCGGTGTCATCCCAGATCTCGGGGCCGGTCGTGGCTTTGTGGATGGCGGGGTTGGCGGGGTTCACAAACTGGCCGGCGATAATGCTGTTGGGGGTCTCCTTCTGCAGCTCCTCAGCCTTGGCGATGGCGCCCTTCATGCCCTTGGAGCCGTCGGTGAGCACGAGCTGTGCGCCGTATGCCTGCATAAGCTTGCGGCGCTCGACGGACATAGTCTCGGGCATGGTGATGATCACCTTGTAGCCGCGGGCGGCCGCCACCGAGGCGATGCCGACGCCGGTGTTGCCGCTCGTGGGCTCGATGATGGTGTAGTCGCCGCCGCGCACGAGCTTGCCTGCCTTCTCGGCCTCGTCAATCATGTTCTTGGCGACGCGGTCTTTAACTGACCCGGCGGGGTTGAAGTATTCGAGTTTGACGAGCACACGAGCCTTGAGGTCCTCGTCGGCCTCAAAATGAGTGAGCTCCAGGAGCGGGGTGTGGCCGATAAGCTGATCGATGGACGTGTAAACCTTGCTCATGGTGAACCTCCAAAGTGTTCAAGTTGCTGGTTGCCGTGTGGTTTCACGGTGCGTGTAGCAGCTAAACCCATAAACCTTATAGGTTGTTCGTTTAGCTGTTGGGAAGCATACTAGACACTAAAGCCTAGTAATGCAATAGGAAATAGAAGATTATTACGAGCTGATTAACCATCTTGACCGGAACGGGTATTTTCAAAACCAATTTTTCGGCTAGAATTTCTACGGACTAAATGACCGAAAGGCAGCACTATACATGTTGGTTTCTACAAAGGGCAGATATGCCCTGCGCGTTATGGTCGATCTGGCCGAGCACCAGGCGGCCGGTCGCATCCCGCTCAAAGAGATCGCGGCGCGACAGGGGATTTCCGAGAAATATCTCGAGAACATCTTGGCTACGCTCGTGCGCGCCAACATGCTTTCGGGCATGCGCGGCAAGGGCGGCGGCTACGTGCTCACGCGCCCGCCCGAGCAGTACACGGTGGGCGAGATCCTGCGCCTGACCGAGGGCAGTCTGGCACCGGTTGCATGCCTGGATGGCGACTGCAAGGGCTGCTCACGCTCGGATGAGTGCCCCACGCTCGACGTGTGGAAGAACCTGGACAAGCTCATCAACGACTACCTCGACGGTGTGACACTCGATCAACTTGTCGCTCCCAACCATGGCTACGACTACGTCATCTAACCCACACCTGCCATTTGGGGACGGGGTAGAAATGGTAGATTCTCTCGCCCTTTGAGACTTGACAAATAAGAAGGCCGCCCATTTTTGCGATGGGCGGCCTTCGTTTTGGGCTGTTGAGACGGGCACGGCCGGAATGGCCGTTTTAGTCCTCGGCGATGCTGTCGAGGATGCTGCGCGTGATGGATACCAGGATACTGCCCATAAAGGCCGATCCAAAGCTGGCGATGGAGATGCCCGCGCCCAGCAGATTGACCGACAGGTAGCTGGCCAGCTCGAGCATAAAGCTGTTGACTACGAGCTGAAAAACACCAAGCGTAATAATAGTGAGCGGCAGTGAGATGACGGTCAGGAACGGTTTGACGAACGAATCGACAATGTTCAGGAACAGTCCCACAAAGGCAAAGCAGACCCAGGTCTCGGCAAAGCCGAAGGGTTGGATACCGGGGACGAGGAACGTGGCGATCGCGATGGCGATCGAGGTGAAGAGCCAGTTAAGCATAAAGCGCATGGCGTGAATCCTTTCTTGCGCCGGGTGCGTTGGTGTCGCGTGAAGCGGCTTGCTGCGGCAGCTTGGACGGCCGCGCGGGTGTGTCGCCTTGTTCGGCCGCCCATTGTCTCAGATATTCGTGGAGCTTGCGTGCGCATTCGGTTTCAAAACGGCGTTCGTCCTAAAAAACGTGCCGCTGGCAGAGAGTCTTGTCGCTTTAGTTTGGTGGTGTGCTACACTGCTACGGGCAAATGGCCCATGCATAGTTTTATTGCATATTACGGGTGAACGATGCCCGATGTCAGTATCAACTTCGATGCCTTTTGGCGGGTTTGGCGGTGATCGATGAATATCGAGAACATGTTTGACAAGCCTGATGTCAAGCAGCTGGTCCACGCATTTAGCCTTTTGGACGACGAGAAGGATATCCAAGCGTTTTTAACCGATATCTGCACGCCGCGCGAGATTTGCGATCTTTCGCAACGCTTGCAGGTCGCGCGTTATCTGGATGAGGGCGAGCCCTATGTTGAGGTTCAGGCCCGCACGGGCGCTTCGTCCACCACGGTGAGTCGTGTTTCCAAGGCGCTCAACGGCGAGTACGGTGGCTATCGCAAGATCCTCATCAAGTTGGAGGATGGCGAGTAGGCCAACGGCAACAAACGAATCAGCTGGAGCCGCCCCTTCGGGGGCGGTTTTTGTGTGTCGATAATTGATCCTTTGGGGACGGAGGAAAACGGATCATCGAGGGGATCTGGTGCATTGGGGCCAGGTTGTCCGTGCGGGCGGGTAGGATAGATGCGATGAATATTGCGAACAGTTTGAGTGGAGGACCATGCCTGTTCGAATCTATACCACCAATGCCGGCACGGATTTGAGCGATGCCGAGACGGCGCTGCTGGCCGATCTGGTTGCCCGCCACGGGCGCGCTGTTCTGTTGGCGCCAACATTTGCCGAGCTCGACCTGTGCCGTCATGATGCGGCAGAAGCTGGAGTTTCGCTGGGTATCGACTACAAGACGCCTACATCGTGGCTCCGCTCGCTGTGGGAGCTTATGGGCGATGGCCGCAGCTTTGTGGATAACCTTCAGCGCCAGATGCTGTTCTCGGACATGATCGACCGCCGCGACGACGCTGCTCTGCAGCCGCTCTTGCGCAGCCAAGGCACGGTACGCATGCTTGCGCGTATGGCCCGCGACGTGTTGCCGGGCGTGGCGGGGACGGGCGACGAGCGCTGCCACGATGCCGCCGCTCAGCCCGAGCCCAAAAGTGACGCCGAGGCCCGCGTGTTTGAGCTTTTGCGCGCCTATGCGGGCGGTTTGGACCGTCGAGACATGGTCGAGCCCTGCGAAGCCGCCGATATGATGGCAGAAGCCCTGGCGAACAACCTGCCGGCGTGCGCTCGCGCCGTCTGCGTGCGTGGTGTCACGTCGTTTACGTATAGCCTGCTCGAGCTGTTGTCGGCCGTGGCGAACAGCGGGGGAGAGGTTGTCGTGCTGCTGGCTTGCGAGCAGGCGGCGATGCGCGAGGACCTGGCCGCCGCCTTTGATGCCCGCGGTGTGCTGTTTGAGGTCGCCCCGTTGGGAGAGGACGCCGGCGCGTCCGAGACCGCTTCTGCGCCTGCTGCCCAGCCTATTTTTATAGAGGTGGCCGGGCCCCATGCCCGCGCCCGTGCTTATGTGGATGCTCTCGAGAACTTGGTCGCGGCATGTGAGGAGTCCGTGTCGCGCGACGGCGCTGAGGCGAACGCCGACCCCGCGCGCGTGCTCGTGGTTTCCGCCCGGGCGCCCCAGCTGTTCGGCGAACTCGCTGCCCGTTTGGCGGCGCGTCACATTGCGGCCGAGACGACTGAGTTCACGGCGTTTTCCCAGTCCGTCGCGGGCAGGCAGTTTACGGCGCTCGCCAACCTGATCGAGCGTATGAAAGCCGCCGACGAGGGCACCGCTTCCAAGACCGAGTGGTGGCCCGCTCCAGAGCTTACCGACTGGATTTATAGCCCGCTTTCGGGTGCCGACGCCGCGAGCGCCCGCGGCTTCGACAAGAACATGCGCCTGTCGCGCAGCAAGACCGCCGCGGGCGTCAAGAGCCTGCTGCAGAGCGTGCAGGGCCAGGTGAGGGGCGCCCGCAAGGCCGCCAGCGACAATAACTGGTTTAAGAATGTGCCGTGCGTGGTTTCGGACGTGTTTCAGGCGCTGTGGCGCGACAAACCCGTGACGGCGCTCAAGGCCATGCTCGCCGTTGCCGAGGCGCTGCCCGATCGCGCTCTAGGCGGCCTTGACGGCCAGGCCCGTCGCCAGGCAGAGACGGCTTTGCTGCGCCATGCCATCGACATCCTTATGAACGATGCTCGCGCGCTCGACGTGTCGCAGGCCGCGACCGTGCCGGTTCTCGACGGCGTTCGAACTAAGGTGGACAAGCGCAGTACCGCATACGATTACGAGACCTATGAGGTCGATCGCACGCCACGGGCGCAAGTGCGCTTCGTGTCGCTTGCCGATGCGTCGGTTCTGCGTCCTGGCGGCTACGATGCCGTGCTGTTTGCCGATGTCGACCTGGACAGCTACCCGCTTTCGCACGAAGAGGGCCCGCTTGCCACGTTGACGGCCGAGCTGCGCCGCGACGGTGTGTCTTTGGAGCCCGCCGCCCTGCTGCGCGTGCGTTTTGGCCGTGCGATGCAGGCCGCGCGCGGTCCGGTTGCGCTCACCCGCGTGACGCACGATCGCCAGGCACGCGAGTGCTACCCGGCAGCCGTATGGACCGAGCTGCGGGCACATGCCGAGGCCGCTGGCGCTGCCAAGCCCACGCGCGTGGGCGAGGGCGATATCATCGCCGACTTTGATCCCGCGGCAGGCGAAGGTCTTAGGTGCGAGCGCGTGACCTGCGAAGCTCCCCAGCATCTGAGCGATGAAGCCATTCCGTATCTGGTCCTGCGCCGTCGAGATGGCGAGGGCGAGGATGCGCCGCTGGTGCCGCGCCTGACGTCTGCCTCGCAGATCGAGGCCTATTCGACCTGCCCGCTATGCTGGTTCGTCTCGTACCGCGTGAAGCCCCAGTCGATCGACGCCGGCTTTGGCAATATGGAGAAGGGCAACTTTGTTCACGACGTGCTGGAGCATTTGCACGCTCGTCTGCCCCAGGAGGGCATGGAGCGCGTGACGCCCGAGAACCTGCCGCGTGCTCAGGAGCTGCTGCGCGAGGTTTTTGACGAGACCTTGGCCGAGCATGCCTCCAAGCGTGGCAACGAGGGCCCGCTCGTGCCGCTCTCTCCGGTAGAGGAGCGCCAGGTGGCCGAGATTTTGCCGCAGCTGGAGGGCGTGCTTGCCTATGAAGCCGAGGCGCTGACTCCTTTTGCTCCACGCTACCTGGAGTTTGCCTTTAACGATCTTAACGTTGAGTATGCCGGCTGGCCGCTCGGCGGGCGCATCGACCGCGTGGATGTGGATGCCGAGAACCGCGCCGTCGTGATCGACTACAAGCACCGCACGGGCGTTGAGGAGTTTAAGCTCGCCGACCCTACGGTGCGCGACGAGGAATCGGGCACGGCGCCCATCGACGATCCGCGGTGGCTACCGCCCCATACCCAGACGCTTATCTATGCGCAGGCCATGCGCCGGGCGCTGGGCCTAGATGCTCGCGCTGCGCTCTATTTTTCGACCAAGGGCGGCAAGCCCGCGCTGCGTGGTGCCGCAAGTGCCGAGTTGCTCGAGGAAGAGCGCGGCGACGGTCGCATCCCGGGCCTCAAGAAGGGCTTTCCGGGCGAGGGCGGCAGTATGGACTTCGATGCGCTGCTCGACCGCGTGGAGGCCGGCATCGCCGAGCGCCTGCGCGAGCTCGAGGCGGGCGACGTCGCCGCTGTCGATCCGACGTCGGCGCAGGCCGCGCATGCGCGCTGCTCGTATAACCACGAAGGAACGTTTGTAAGGAGGGACGTGTAGACCATGGATCTTTCGACTTTGATGCCGCAACAGCTGCAAGTCGTCAAAACGCTCGACCGCCCGTTGTTTGTCTCGGCGGGTGCCGGCTCGGGCAAGACCTTTACCCTCACGCGCCGCATCGTCTATGCGCTCTCGCCCGAATCCGGTCCGTTTGTCGAGCATCTGGATCAGGTGCTCGCCATTACCTTTACCAAAGATGCCGCGGCCGAGATTCGCGACCGCGTGCGCCGCGCGCTTATCGACGAGGGGATGGACGAGGAGGCCCTGACGGTCGACGACGCTTGGATCTCGACCATCCACGGCATGTGCTCGCGTATCCTGCGTGCGCACGCGCTGGAGCTGGGCATCGACCCCGAGTTCACGGTGCTCACCGATACCGATGAGCTTATGGACCAGGCTGTTGAGCATGTGTTGGGGCGCGCGACGGCACCCGATGCCGCGCCTGAGCTCGCCGCTTCGCTTAAGGCCCTCTACGCCTGGTATCCCATGGCGGGTGAGGGCGGGTCGTTTGGCGCCGGTACCACCATCAAAGGCCTGGTGCGCGACCTGCTGGAGCTCTCGAGCCAGCTTCCGGGCGGCATGGACGATGTGCGCGTTGCGCGTGGCCAGGCCGACACCTCGGCGCTTGCCGATGCCTATCGTGCGGCGCTGGGCGCAAGCAAGGCCACGACCGAGAAAGCGCAGGTGGCACTCGACGCCATCGACGCGTTTGAGGCGAGCGGCAAAACCATGGAGGATGCGGCGCGACTCATGATGTCGTGCAGCATGCCGCGCGCGAGCAAGGCGTTTCCTAAGGAGCAGGTGGAGCTACTCAAGGCCGAGGCGGCTGATGCGTTTATCAATATCGTGCTTGCCTGCGGCGGTTCGGCGCTCGATGCGCTGGTGGGGCTCGCCCGTGCCGTAGAGGCGGAGTACCGTGCGCTCAAGGCCGGCCAGTCCGCGCTCGATAACAACGACCTGCTGCGCATGGCGTACGAGGCGCTGCGCGACTACCCGGCTATTCGAGCTGCCTATGAGGGCCGCTTTAAGATGGTCATGATCGATGAATTCCAGGATACCGACCAGATGCAGGTCGATTTGATTCGCTATCTGACGGGCGCGGGGGAGCGCGCGCTGTGCACCGTGGGCGATGCGCAGCAGTCGATCTACCGTTTCCGTGGCGCCGAGGTCGAGGTATTCCGTCGCCAGGAGCGCAAGGTGGGTTCGACGGCGGCGCTCGATGCGGCTGCCGCGACTGATGCCCCCGCCGGCGAGCTCGTCAAGCTTGTACGCAACTTCCGCAGCCACGACGAGGTACTGCGCTACGTAGCACGCGTCTTTGACGGCGACACCGGTGGTTTGATGCAGGGGTTCTTGGATCTTGAACCGAGCGACAAACGCGAGGACAAGCTCAAGGCAAAGGCGTCGCGCCGCCAGGCGCTGTTCGTTGCCGGTGGCAGCACGCAGGAGCGAACGCAGGCGAAAGCTCGTGCGATTGCGGAGCGGTTCCAAGCGCTCGTTAAAGCGGGCCAGCCCCAGGGCAGCATGGTCCTGCTGCTGGGTCGCATGACCAACGCCGATGTCTATGCGCAGGCCTTCCGCGACCAAGGGCTCGACTGCGTGATTGCAGGCGGCTCGGTCTTTGCTCAGGCAGCCGAGGTGCAGACGGTGCGTGCCCTGGTCTGCGCGCTCGCCAATCCGGCTGATACGGCCCAAGGCCTTATGCCGTTGCTGGCCTCGCCGATGTTTGCACTCGGCGCCCAGGAGTTCCTGGCGCTGGCGACCAAGCTCGATAGCGAGACGGGTGAGACCTCGCGCCGGAATATCGACGCGGGCATCATGAGCGATTTCGACGTGCCGGGCTTGCAGGGCTTGCCGCTCGTGACGCGCGCCCGCGAGGTGCTACGCTACGCACTTCGTCGCGTGGGGCGCGATTCGTTCGCCGCCGTCGCGCGCGACGCGGTCAATGCCTCCGGCTGGTTCGTGCGCCTGGCGCAGCGCGGTCCCGAGGGCAAGGCCATTGCCGCCAACGTGCTCAAGGCTCTCGACGCCGTGGCCGAGGCGGAGGCCGAGTTCGGCAACTCGCCGCGCTCCATTGCGCTCGCCTTCGACCGCTTCTTGGCGGGCAAGGAGGCCCCGGGCGCGCTCAACGAGGAGGGTGACGGCGCGGTACGCATCATGACCGTGCATGCGTCCAAGGGTCTGGAGTATCCGGTCGTGGCGGTCGCCGAGTGCTTTGGCGTGCGTAAGTCCTCGGGTGCGGCACAGATGGGTCGCGTCGACGGTGGGGCGCAAGTCGTGGCGCTGCCGGCTCGTTTCGATGGCGTTAAGCTTGCCGACGGGACCTTCGTGAAGGGCGATGACGTCAAAAAGCAGTTTGAACACGCGTTTAAGGGCAAAGGCACGTCGCTGTGGCTGCCGCCAGAGCTCATGGAGGACGTCTGCGCGACGGGTTCTCCCGCCGAGGCATTTGCCCGCCTGCGTAACGACGACCTGCAGCTTTCGCTCGAGGAGCGGGCTCGTCTGCTCTATGTCGCCATGACGCGAGCGCGCGAGTTGGTCATTTTGGCGATGGACGCCGGCGTGAGCCGCGGCAAGGTGACGGCGCCGACCTTCGATGTCGAGACGGATCTGACCTACGACGTGCTGCGCCGCATCCTGCCGACCGACAGTCTGGACATGCCGCAGCTCGATAGCGACCGTTTGGTGTTCGACAACTCCCAGCCGGGCGACTACGAGCTCATCTCGCTGTCGGACTTTACGTTTGGCGAGCAGGCGTTTGAGGCCAACGCTTCGCTGGATGCCGAGGGCAGGCTTGTTCGCGGCGATGTCGATATCGCTGATAATGCTGCGCACTCAACTGTGCCCGGTCCTGCCGACCCCAAGGCCGATTCGTTTGAGCTTGTGTATCCCCAGGCAGCGGGCGTGCGCATGGGCATCTGTCCGTATCCGATGCGTGATTCGTATAGCTACTCGTCAATCGCCGCGGCGCTCCATGCCGAGACGGAAGATCGTGCCGCCGAGGCTCGTGTTCCCATGGACGAGTCCGGCGATGATGCGGAGTCGGATGGTTCCGAGATGACGGATGCAGACGTGGCCGCCGTTGAGCCCGCCGGCAACCCCATGGCGCTGGGCTCGGCGTTCCATGCCGCCTGCCAGTGGCTGATCGAGATGGGTGCCGATGCGCTGCCCGCCGCGCGTGCCGATGCACTGGCGCGTCTGTGGCGCCTGACGCCGGAGCAGCACGAGCGCTTCGACGTTGCCCTGGACCGCTGGCTCAAGTCAGCGGTCCGTGCCGAGCTGCTTGCCTGGCCGTGCGTTCGCGCCGAGGTGCCGTTCTTTTCGCTGGGCTGCGAGGACGAGGACATCGCTCGCTACGGTGCCTATGCCGAGGGCGCCATCGACGCTTTGGCGACGAACCCGGCGGATTCGTCACGCGCGCTGGTCATCGACTACAAGACGGGCGGCACACCGGACGAGACGCCGGAACAGCTGCAGGAGAAGCACGCCCTGCAGGCGCGCGTTTACGCCGACGTGTTGCACAAGGCGGGCTTTGAGACGGTGACGGTCAAGTTCGTTCGCGTGGAGCAGGCGAATCCAGCCATCTTCGTCGAACCCGCCGAACCTCAAGTAGTCACCTACAATCTCTAGCCCTCAGATAACTTGCGGTGGAATACGGACTGTTTTGGCCAAAAAAGCCGCCAAACAGTCCGTATTTCACCGCAACGCATGGGGGAGCCTGGGGCGGTACAATGACTCGAACGGTTCAAACGAATAAGGAGCCATCATGCAGCTCACCAAAACGCTCAAGGTGACGCCGGAGGAGCTTTTTGACGCTCTGGCGGGGTTCATCATGCAGGATATCGAGAACGCCACGGGCAAGCGTCCCAGCCGCAACAAGCTCAACGGCTATAAGTACGAGAAGCGTGCCCAGTCCGCAAAAGGCAAGGCCAAGGGCACGGCGATCAAGGTTAAGATCAAGCACTTTGACTACCCGTGCCTCTATGAGGTCCGTTTTCAGTATGCGGCGGGCATCAATACCATGCGCTATGAGGCTGCACCTGCTGGCGATGGTGCCTGCGAGCTCATCTATACCGAGGATTTTCAGGGTGTTGGTGGCAACACGTCTGGCACGCGCGGCAAGCTCGGCCTCTTCTTCTATGAGCGCAAGCTCAAGAGCCACGCCAACCAGACGATTGATCAAATCGTCAAATACATCGAGGGTGAGCGCCGCGTAAAGGCTAATCCCGCCTTCGCCGATGATACTGCCGAAAACGCTTCGGATGTATTCCATTGATACCCTGTGCAAAAGCTTTACCACTCTTCACATCAGCTGTGAACACTTCAGGCTTCGAGCCAGTAGCGAGCGGCCCGACAAAATTAGTTGATGGAAGTGTCCAATGAATAAGAATGCCACTACGCAACTGCACATCTATTCCGCCTTTTTCGTTCTCGCGGGATTTGTTTTAAATCGGGGAGTGTTTCTACTTTTCCTTGCGGAGAAAGGAATGTCTGTCACGGAAATCGCGCTTTATCAAGCCCTGTTTAACATTGCAACGGTCGTCCTCGAGCTGCCAACGGGGTTGATAGGCGATTTCTTTGGAAAGAAGTTTTCGATTCAAGTGGGCGTGCTGCTGCTTTTCTTCCATACGGCTGGCATGCTGTTGCTCTCAGGTCCCTTTCTTGTCGTGCTTTCCCTTGTTGAGGCACTCGCCTACTCCCTTCAATCGGGATCCGAACAAGCGCTTTTATATGAAATTGCCCGGAATGCCGGTCAAGGAGAGCGCTTCCTCACCATCAATGCTCGGTTGCTTGCCGCGCAATCAATCGCTACGGGAATGGCAATTGTGCTCGGATCTTTCATTGCCCAAGTATCTTGGAGCGCCCTCTACGTATGTGTCTCCATTTTCTATCTCCTGCAGCTTTTCCTTCTGTATCCCATTGAGAGGACGGAAGCGACCCGTTCTGAAAGCTCTGAAAAGGGAAGGTTTGACACAGCCAAGATGTTCAGACGCGAAACCTGGCGTGTTGGAGAATCCGCTTTTGCGGTATTGCTTCTTCTAATCGGCACAAGCATGCTCGATGGATTCTATGGGAGTTATTACAACTTGAATCAGTTGGTATTCGACGCATTTGATGCTCCCGTCTCCATAATAGGAATCTTTTTCGGTGCATCCTATGCAGTAAATGCGACGGCCTACATTGCAGCAGATTTCTTCTCGTCGCGTTTCGGGAAAAGAAATACCATGCTCGGCTCGATGCTAATCGAGGCTGGCCTTTTCATGATTCTTCCGTGGTTCGCTTCAAATCCGCTGTGTTTGTTTGGCCTTAGCATGGTGCTTTGTTTTCTCCCAGAAGTGGTGTACATCACTTCGGAAAACTTAATCCAAGACGCGATAGCGGACGATCTCCGCGCGACGATCCTTTCCGTCGCGTCTCTGGTAAGGGCTCTCTTTTCCGCAATGTTTTTCTCCATATTTGGACATGTGTTGGGGTTATATCCCATTCAGATAGCGCTCGGTATTATCGGTGCAATCTCGATAGCAATTACCGCCGTTGTTTCATTAAAAATGGTAGGAATACAGGTCTCCAAGAATTGATATATCGATCGACGAGCTATCCGAAGCGTCGAGCCTTCTTGATGGACATGACTATTCGTCACAAATCATTCCGCGCATCGCCGGGGTTCCAGTAATACTCGATATATCTGGATGCACTCATTCCCCATTTTAAAGGTCCCAAAAAGACTACCCGTGTGGGTTTGGCTAGGTTCGGGTGCTGTCCGTGCCGTGCGGTAAAATCGTTCAGTCAGATCACGAACCCGCATCGGAGCTCATCACATGGCATTCGTCCATCTGCACAATCACACTGTTTTCTCCATGCTCGACGGCGCAACCCGTATCCAGGATATGGTCAACCGCGCCGTTGAGCTGGGCATGCCCGCCGTCGCCATTACCGACCATGGCTACATGTACGGCGTGCCCGACCTGGCGCTGGCCTGCGACGCCGTCAACCACAACACGCCCGAGTACAAAACCTGGAGTCACGACAAGGCCTTCTTGGAAAAGGACCGCCGCGACGAGCTGGTGGAGCCCGATCCCGAGGAAAACCCGCGCGAGCATGCCCAGTATGTGAAGGACATGGCCATGTGGGACGAGAAGGGCAACATCGACGAGCTCAAGCCGCCCCTGGTCATCAAACCCATCTTTGGGTGCGAGGTCTACTTTACGCCGGACGAGACCCTTGCCCGCGACCACAAGCCCGAGCTCTACCACATGATCCTTCTGGCCAAGGACCAGGAGGGCTACGTCAACCTGATGCAGACGGTTTCCGAGGCCGCCGTGCAGGGCTTTTACTACAAGCCGCGCGTGACGCTCGACAACCTGCGCCGCCACGCCAAGGGCATGATCTGCACGAGCGCCTGCATCGCGGGCATCATCCCCAAATACATCGACCGCGGCGACATGGAAGGCGCCATCAAGTGGGCCGAGACCTTCCGTGACACCTTCGAGCCCGGCGACTTCTACATCGAGATCCAGGAACACGGCATCACCACCGACAACGGCCTGACCGACGAGCAAATGGACCGTACGCTCATCGACATTGCTAAACAGGTGGGCGTCAAGGTCATCGCTACCAACGACTTCCACTACCTGCGCCGCGAGGATGCGCCCGTGCAGGACGTCATCATGTGCATCGGCATGAACGCCAAGGTCGACGACCCCAACCGCATGCGCATGACCGGCTCGGAGTTCTACATGAAGACCGAGGAGGAGATGCGGGCAATGTTCCCATATTGCCCCGAGGCCTGCGACAACACGCTCGAGATCGCCGACAAGTGCTACGTTGAGCTGGACTGGGACTCCATCATCCTGCCGCGCTTCCCGCTGCTCGACCCCGGCGAGACGCACGAGAGCCAGTTCCGTCGCGAGTGCGAGAAGGGCCTGCGCCAGCACTACGGCGAGGATTGGGCGACGCGCGAGATCAACGGCGTCAACATCAAGGACCGTTTCGAATACGAATACAAGGTAATCTGCGACAAGGGCTTTGCCGCGTACTTCCTGATCGTCGCGGAGTACGTCCAATGGGCAAAGGACAACGGCATCGGTGTCGGCCCCGGCCGCGGTTCCGCTGCAGGCGCTATCGTCGCCTACGCCATGAACATCACCGCGTTCGACCCGCTCGAGAACGGCCTGATGTTCGAGAGGTTCCTGTCCCCGCAGCGTACCGAGATGCCCGATATCGATATGGACTTCGACGATGAGCGTCGCCTCGAGGTTGTGGAGCACGTTCGGCAGCTCTACGGCCCCGAGAAGGTCACCCACGTTATCACCTACTCGACCATCAAGGCCAAGCAGGCCATCAACGACGCCGCGCGCGTTCTGGACTACCCGGTCTACATGGGCCAGCGTCTGTCCAAGATGGTTTCGAGCGACCCCAAGGTCAAGCTCAAGCAGGTGCTCGACAAACAACCCGGCAAAGAGGATCTGTTTAACCCCGATTTTGCCGAGGCCTATAAAAAGGACGACGACGCCCGCCGCATCATCGACACGGCGCTTTCGATCGAGGGCCTCACCCGTGGCGAGGGCGTGCACGCGTGCGCCGTTCTGATCTGCCGTGACCCCGTCAACGAGCACGTGCCCACCAAGCTCGACACCAAGGGCGGCGTCGAGATTACCCAGTACGAGGGCCATACCGTTGCCGACATGGGCCTGCTCAAGATGGACTTCCTGGGCCTGCGTACGCTGACGGTTATCTCCAAGGCCAAGGCAAACATCAAAAAGAACTTCGGCATCGACATCAAAGAGGAAGAGATTCCCTTTGACGATCCCGAGATCTTTAAGCTCATGGGCTCCGGTCACACCGCCGGCGTCTTCCAGGTCGAGTCCGCCGGCATGACGGCCACGATCAAGAACATGAAGCCCACCGAGTACAAGCACGTCGTGGCATTGATCGCTCTGTACCGCCCGGGCCCGCTGGGCGCCGGCATGGTCTCGTCCTACATCAACCGTATGAACGGCAAGGAGCCGGCGGTCTCCTACGACGACCGCCTGGACGACATCCTGGGCGAAACCTACGGCACCATGGTCTACCAGGAGCAGGTTATGCTCATCTCCGTCGAGATGTGCGGCTTCTCCAAGGGCGAATCGGACTCGCGTATTCGTAAGCCCGTGGCTAAGAAAAAGATCAAGCTGCTCACGTCGACGGTGCTCCACTGGGAGGATGGCTCGGACGAGACCACCTACGACCACTGGATGAACGGCGCCATCAAGAACAACTACACGCGCGAGGTCGCCCAGAAGATTTGGGACGATGTTCTCGAGTTCGCGTCCTACGCCTTCAACAAATCGCACTCCGCCGGCTACGCCATTCTGGTTATGCAGACGGCGTGGCTCAAGGCGCACTATCCGCACGAGTACATGGCGGCCGTTCTGACGTCCTATACGGGTAAGACCGACAAGATCGTGCACTACGTCTCGGCATGCCGTCACGACGGCATCCCCGTGCTGTCGCCAGATGTCAACGAGTCCGGCACCGAGTTCACGGCTACCAAGGAAGGCGTGCGCTTTGGTCTGGCCGGCATCCGCGGCGTGGGTACCGGCGTGGCGCAGGCGATTATCGCCGAGCGCGAGGCGGGCGGCCCGTTTAAGACGCTGCACGACTTTGTCGAGCGCGTGGACTCGAGCCAGGCCAACCGCCGCGTGATCGAATCGCTCATCAAGGCAGGCGCCTTCGACTCCACGGGGTATCCGCGCCGCCAGATGATGCACTTTGTGGACAAGAACAACCCCGAGAACATCATTGACGCCGCGATAAAGCGCCAGAAGGACCGCGCGAGCGGCCAGACCTCGTTCTTCGATATGTTTGGCGACGTTGAGGGCTCGGGCTTCGAGGTCAGCGTGCCCGATCCGGACGGCCAGGAATGGGACCGCCACCTCAAGCTGAGCCAGGAGAAGGAGGTCCTGGGCATCTATGTCTCGGACCACCCGCTGCGCCCGTTTGAGTACGCGCTCAGCAAAGCGCGCGACTTCTCGTTCTCGCAGATCGATACCGGCTACGAAGTGCAAAACCCCACGGGCGGCACCATCAACCAGGAGATCCCCGAGGGCAAGGCACTGTGGTGGGCCGGCATGGTCTCGAGCGTGTCCAAGCGCGTGACCAAAAACGGCGACCCCATGGGCATCGTTCAGCTCGAGGACATGGAAGGCGAGGCCACCGTCGTGGTGTTCCCCAAGACCTACAAGGAGGCCGAGGGGTACCTGTACGGCGAGGTCGATCCCGAGACCGGCGCACAGCTGTCCGATGCGTTTGTTCGTATTAAGGGCAAACTCGAGCGCTCGGACCGCGGCGACCAGATCATTGCGCAGGAGATTGTGCCGCTGGAGCTCAACGAGGAGAACAACAAGCCCAAGGTGTTTGAGGTCATGGTGCCCAACAGCCGTTTTAGCCAGGGCAACATGGCGCGCCTGGCCACGGTGCTCACTGCTAACCCGGGCGGCGACCGCGTGGAGATCTTTATCGAGCAGGTGGACGGGCGCGTGCTGCGCGCCGAGGTGCCGGCCAAGGTCAACGCGCGCTCGATTCCGCTGCTGGCGGAGGCCAAGGCCATCGTCGGCAACCAGGGCCGCGTGACGGTTATCTAAATGATTTTGCCGGGGTAGCTAATTTGGGACGGGGCTATTTTAGCTACCCTTTGATTGACGGCGAATGAGTCGGGGTCGGAATACATCTCAACCGACATATGGGGGTAGCTAAAATAGCCCCGTCCCAAATTAGCTACCCTGTGTGGATTGGAGGAAGTGATGGCACAGGGGACGTTTGTGCAGGCGCTCCGGAAAGAGGCGGCGCTGAGCGGCACCTTTATGAAGGGGCGTTCTCTCATGCTCAACGGCGCCGTGCTGTCGATCGAGGACAGCGGCTCGCGCTTCTCCAAAAACGTGACGGTTGAGGGTGCAGTGCGCGGCTCGCGCGGCGACCTGTACAAGACGCACGTGGCGCTCGACATGGACGAGCACGAGGTGATCGACTACGACTGCGATTGCCCCGCTGCCTATCGCTACCCCGGCATGTGCAAGCACGCCATCGCCACAGCGCTTGCGTATCTGGACGCAAGCGGCGCCGAGCCCGTCGAGGGCCTGCGCACGCCGGTCCGCACGTTTACGGCGGCGCCCAAGCAAGCCGCGCGTCCCGCGTCCGCCGCACCAGCGGTCAACCCTAACTTTCCCTTCCCGGCGCCAGTTCCCACGAGCCCGAGCCTCATGAAGGCGCTCTCCGATCTTTCGGACGCGCGCATGGATGAGTTGGCGGGCATGCGCCGCAAGCTCGCCGGCACTGTCGACCCCGATGCTCCCAAGGCGGTATTGGAGCCTTCGCTGGTGCCGTACTACAATCCGCTGTTTGCCGACCGCTTTAGCTGGGCGCTCGAGCTTCGCATCCGCTGCGGCTCGGTGTCCTACGTGGTCAAGGACATCGACGGCATGGCCGCCGCCTATGTGCGCGGCGGCACGTTCTCGTACGGCAAGAAGCTCACGTTCCTCCATGCGCCCGAGGCCTTCGACGAGGTTTCGGTGCGTCTGCTCGACCTTGTTGTGGCAACGGTTGTGTATCTGAGCGACATCACGAGTTCGCGTTCGGCGTCGTACGATTTTGCACGCAGCGGCTTTGTCGCCGAGCGCCAGCTGCCGCTGTCCGAGCATGACATCGTATACATGCTGGACTTGCTGCGTGGCCGGACCATTTCCTTTGAGCCCGCCTGGTCGCGGGGAACGACGACGCATCGTTCCTACGAGGTGGCGGTTGACTTGTCGCCGGTGGGGGAGGACGAGGCCTCGGCAAAACAACCGCCGCTCCTTGCCGCCAAGATCGCGCCGGCGGCCGGTGGCAGCTACGACTTGCGCCTGCCCGCCGATATGTACTGCTTTGCCTCGGGCGACGTTGCCTATCTGGTCGACACGTACCGCGCGCGCCGCGCCGATGCGGCGTTTGCCCAGCATGCCGCACCGTTTCTGTCGCGTCTGCTGCCCTGTCGCACGCCGGTCCATATCGCCGCCGAGCAGGTGGGCGAATTCTGCCGCATGGCATTGCCCGTGCTGCGCGAATACACCGACCTCGCCGCTCCCGCCGTGCTCGACACCGTGGCGCCCGAGCCGAGCTTTGCCATGGCAATCGGTGTCGATGACGGGCTCGTGACCTGCAAGATTACGGTTGCCTACGGTGATTGGTCGGCAGATCTCTTTAGCCTGGGTGCTCCGGGAAGCCCCTTCGAAGAACAGCGCCCTGGTGTGCCGCCGCGCGACGAGATAGCAGAGTTTCGCGTTATGGACACGGCGGCCCTGTATTTCGACTTTTACGAGGGCGGCCTGGCGTTTGAGGAGCGCGACGACGAGAGCCTGTTCCACTTGCTGACCGAGGGCCTGTCTGCCCTGTCCGAGCTGGGCGAGGTCATGCTCAGTGACCGCCTGCGCCAGGTCTCGGTCCGCCCTGCGCCCAAGCTTTCGGTGCGCGCGACCGTCAAGAGTAACCTGCTCGATGTTGAACTGGGCGCGAGCGGTCTTTCGGCGGCAGATCTTGCCATCTATCTGGACTCGTACAAGCGCCACCAGACGTTTGCGCGTCTCACGTCGGGCGACATCGTACGCCTGGACGAGGGTGCCCGCGCCGCGTTTGGTCTTGCCGAGGACCTGGGCGTCGATGCCGTCGATCTGCTCGACGGCGTGTCGCTTCCCGCGTCGAGTACCCTGTTTGTCGACAGCATGCTCGCGCGCACGCCGGCGCTTGAGGCCGATCGCGACGCCGCGTTCCGCCGCACCGTCGAGCGCTTGGATACGCTCGGCAAGATGGACTTTACGGTGCCGGTCTCGCTCAAGGCCACACTGCGCGGCTATCAGATCGACGGCTACCAGTGGCTCGGTTCGCTCGAGCATCTGGGCCTCGGCGGCATCTTGGCCGACGATATGGGCCTGGGCAAAACATTGCAGATGATCGCACATATCCTGGCGCGCGTGGAGGCGGGGGATACCAAGCCCACGCTCGTGGTGTGCCCTGCGTCGCTCGTGTATAACTGGACTGCCGAGCTGGAGCGCTTTGCGCCTTCGCTCGACGTGTGCGCCATCGTGGGTGCCAAGGCGCAGCGCCGCGTGCAGATAGCCGGCGCCGACGAGCATAACGTGGTCGTGACGTCGTATGACCTCATGCGGCGCGATATCGACGAGTACGTCGAGCAGGACTTTGCCCGCGTGGTGCTCGATGAGGCCCAGTACATTAAAAACCCGCTCACCCAGGTGGCGCGCGCCGCCAAGCGCCTGCCTGCCGGCGTGCGCTTTGCCCTGACGGGCACGCCCATCGAAAACCGCTTGTCCGAGCTCTGGAGCATCTTCGACTTTTTGATGCCGGGCCTGCTTGGCGCGCGCGAGTCGTTTGCCAAGCGTTTCGAAAGCCCGGTCGAGCACGCCGAGGGTGACAGCGCCGCTCGCCTGCAGGCGCTCGTGTCGCCGTTTGTGCTGCGCCGTGTCAAGGAAGACGTGGTGGCCGATCTGCCCGAAAAGATCGAGGACACCGTCGTGGCTCAGCTCACCGGCGAGCAGCGCAAGCTGTACCTGGCAAACCAGGACCGCATCGCCCAGCAGGTGCAGCACCGCGAGGCATCCGAGTTTAAGAAAGACAAGCTCAAGGTGCTCGCCGAGCTCACCAAGCTGCGCCAGATTTGCTGCGACCCGCGTCTACACTACGAGGATTACAAGGCGGGGAGCGCCAAGCTCGATACGTGCATGGAACTCGTGCACGGTGCACTCGACGGCGGGCATCGCATCCTGTTGTTCAGCCAGTTTACGGGTATGCTCGATATCATCGGCAAGCGCCTGTCCAAGGAGGACATCGCCTTCCTTAAGCTCACGGGCGCTTCGTCTAAGGAGAGTCGCGCCAAGATGGTCGCGCAGTTCCAGGCGGGCGAGGTGCCGGTGTTTCTGATCTCGCTCAAGGCGGGCGGCGTGGGCCTTAACCTGACGGCGGCCGATGTGGTCATTCACTACGACCCGTGGTGGAACGTGGCCGCACAGGACCAGGCGACCGACCGTGCGCATCGTATTGGCCAGCAGCACACCGTGACTGTGTACAAGCTCATCGCCAAGGACACGATCGAGGAGCGCATCATGCAGATGCAGGAGTCCAAGCGCGACCTGGTCAACAGCGTGCTCGGCGGCGACGGCATCTCGTCGGCGCTATTTAGCCGCGAAGATGTTCTGGCGCTGCTCGGCGGCGACGGGCGCTAACCCGCTCGGGTGAGGCCGCCAGGGCGGGTTAGCGCACGCCGCCCCATCGTCCCTGCCCGTTATGTGTTCATTTGCGATGCCGTGGATGGTTCGCTTGCCTTTGGGCATAAGAAGCATCGAGAACATCGGCACATCAGCAAAGGAGAACATCATGGCGAAATTCTTTAAGGACCCCGACGGCAAGCTCATTGCCGCCCTTGGCAACGACGTTGCAACCCCCGCCGGCTGCACAGAGCTGACCGCGAACACCGAGGACGCGGCGCACGAAAAGCACGTGCCGGTCGTTGAGAGCGAGCGCGACGGTCACGTGATCCGTGCGCGCGTGGGCTCGGTCGAGCATCCTATGGTGCCCGAGCACTACATCGAGTGGATCGCCCTTGAGGCCGAGGGTCGTCTGGAGGTCCATTACCTCCAGCCCGGCATGAAGCCCGCGACGTTTTTTGCCGGCGGTTCCAAGACCGGTACCGTCTATGCCTATTGCAACCTGCACGGGCTGTGGTCCGCGACGTTCTAGGAGCACGCCCCCGCTCGGGGTATCATAGCTAGCATATGCACATGCGAGCGCCGACTGCGTCATGCGGCCGGCGCTTTTACTACGACAACGATGGTTTACGACGGAAAGGGCTGAGCCATGAAGCTCGCACTTGCACAGATCGATATGCGCCTAGGTGATATTGAGGGTATCTGCGGTCGCATCGAGGACCAGGCGCGCCTGGCCCACGAGCGCGGTGCGCGCGTGCTGTGCGTGCCGGCTCCGCTCTTTATGGGGGCCCTGCCCGGCGGCCTGGTGGGCGCTGCGGACTTTGAGCACGACATGCTTGCCGGCTTGACCGGCGTCGCCGAGCGTATCCAAGAACTCGATATGATTTGCATCGTGCCCGCGGCGGTTTCGTTTGAGGGCCAGCCCCTGCTCGATTATATGATGCTCAAGGACGGTCGCGTGGTGCCGGCCCGTTCGAGCATTGCCCTGCAGCGCGGTGGGAACGGCGATGCCCGTTGGGCACCGCCGGTGTTTGACGTGGACGGCGTGCGCATCGCGGTGATCTTCGACTTGGACCGCGAGCTCGAGATGCTGCCGACCGGCGTCGACCTCATTGTCTATTTCCAGTTCAACGCGTTTGATATGACCGACCGCGAGACCGCCGCGATCGCCGCCGTGCGCAGCGGAGCCTATCGCAAGATCGCATCTAAGCGCAGCGTGTGGTTTGCCTGCATGGCGCCGGTCGGTGCGTACGACGAGTCGGTGTATACCGGCGGCTCGTTTGTACTCGACGACTGCGGCCGCGTGGTGGCCCAGGCGCCGTGTTTTGAGGAGAGCCTGCTGGTTCAGGAGATTCAGCGCGGCGTAATGCTCGATGCTTTGGAGGACCACGAGCTGCCCGAGTTTCGTTCCGAGGAGTGGTTGTGGCAGGCGCTGGTGCTCGCTGTGCGCGATAACGCCCGTGCCCATGGCACGTCGCGCGCCGTGGTGGCGCTCGAGGGCGATCTGCCGTCGTCTTTGCTTGCGGCGCTGGCTGTCGATGCATTGGGCTCGCGCAACGTGATCGGCCTGGTGTTGGACCGCAACCGCATCTTTACGCCGGCGCAGGAGGAGGCCGAGGCCGCCCGTTGTGCCGCCGTTCGCGCGATTGCCGAGCGCCTGCATATTCGCACGGTTGAGCGCGATGCGCCGGATGCGGCGCGCGTACTCGACCGCGATGTGTCGGCGGGCGATGCCGAGCGCCTGCGTTCGCGTGCGCTGGGCCTCATGTTGGAGGACACGGCGCTCGAGCTGGGTGCGATGGCTCTGAGTCCGCTTTCCAAGACCGAGTACGCGTTGGCGGCACCGGCGCTTTGCGGTGGCTACCAGGGCGATTACGCGCCCTTTGGCGATGTGTATCTGTCGACCCTCGAGTTTGTGGCGCGCGTGCGCAACCGCACGTCTGCCGTGGTGCCGCAGGAGCTCGTGACGCTCAACGCGGTGGAAGATTGCATGGAGCGCGTGCTGGCACGGGCGCTCTCGACGCTCGACGGCCCGGTCGACATGCTCGATCGCGCGGCGCAGCTGCTCGGTGGGCTTGAGCCGGGCGAGGTCGATGGCGCGCTCGAGGCGCACGTGGACCGCAACCGACCCTTCGACGACATCCCAATGGCCGCCGGCAAGCCCGAGGCTTGCTCGCTGCTGCTGATGCTCGTGCGTCAGGGCGAGGCCGCCCGCCGCATGCTGCCGACGGCGCCGATCGTCTCGGCCCGTTCGTTTGTCGAGCGCGCCTGGCCGTACATGCTCGCGTGGTCCGACCTGGGGCTGAGCGGCAAGGAACGCATGACGGTCGATGCGCTGGCGCGCGCCGAGGTGAACCGCTTTGCCGACGAGGATACAAGCGAGCGCATGCGTGGCGAGATGATGGGCATACTGGGTGATCTGTTGGGTATTTCGCCCGAGCAGATGGAGGAGCTGCGCTCCGAGGATGGCCAGCGTCGTCTGCATGAGGGTATGAAAAAGTTTGAGGGCGAGGTCCAGGACGCCATCGAAAAGATGATGGGCGGCCAGGGCGGACCGCAGGGTGGGCCCCAGGGCACGCCGATGCCGCAGCCGCCGGTTGATCCGAGGCAGTTCCCCTTTTTCTCTCAAAACTAACTATGGGATGGGATTCGCTCCCAACCCCGATACTTCAACTAAGCATCTTGGCCCCGTTGTGTTATTCTAGAACAGACGTTCGTGAATAGT
Organism: uncultured Collinsella sp.; assembly: GCA_900541665.1. Lineage (GTDB taxonomy): Bacteria > Actinomycetota > Coriobacteriia > Coriobacteriales > Coriobacteriaceae > Collinsella. Next base: position 41,307 of record UQKV01000004.1, on the reverse strand, counting down.
GCGCGGGGCATTGTCTTGCGTCGTACTTGTGGCGAGGGGAGGTTGGCTTGGTCATTTTGGGTATCGACCCCGGTTTGGCCCATACAGGTTGGGGGATTATCGAGGAGCGGCGCGGCGAGGTTCGCTGCCGTGCCTACGGTTGTATCGAGACCAGCGCGGGCAGTCCGCTCGCGGTGCGCCTGTCGCATATCGCCCGCGATCTCAAGGGTGTTGTCGAACGCTATCGACCCGATACCGCTGCTATCGAGAGCATTTACTTTGGCGCCAACGTTCGCTCGGCCATCCCTACGGCGCATGCCCGCGGTGCTGCACTCGTGGCGCTTTCGGAATGCGCGCTCGAGATTGGCGAGTACACGCCTATGCAGATTAAGCAGGCTGTTGTGGGCACCGGCGCCGCGGACAAACGGCAGGTCGCGTATATGGTTCGTACGCTCACGCAGCTCGACCACGACCCGCATCCCGACCACGCCGCCGATGCCCTGGCCTGCGCCATCTGCCACGTTAACCTCAGCCGCACCCGGGCGCTTACCGGTGGCGAGTTCTATCAACAGAGAGGAACCGGATACTGATGATCTCCCAGCTCCATGGAACGCTTGTCGAGGCCACGATGAGCTCGGCCGTTGTCGATGTATCGGGCGTGGGCTTTGAGCTCGGCATCTCGGGCAGCACTGCCGCCACGCTGCCTGCACCCGGCGGCGAGGTGCGCCTCTATATCCGTATGCAGGTGCGTGAGGATGCCATGACGCTCTTTGGTTTTGCCTCCAAGGACGAGCGCACGATGTTCGATCGGCTCGTGTCCGTGTCGGGCGTTGGCCCGCGCCTGGCGCTTGCCGTGCTCTCCACCTATACCGTGGGACAGCTGTATTCCCTGGTGATGGCCGAGGACGACAAGGGTATGGCCAAGGTTCCCGGTGTGGGCAAAAAGACCGCGCAGCGTCTGATCCTGGAGCTCAAGAGCACCTTTGCCAAGGATAAGGGCTTTGTGCCGGTCGACGTGATCCCCGGCCAGGTTGCGATGCCGGTTCCCGCCGCCGCTCCTTCGGCGATCGATGACGCCCGTGCGGCGCTCCTTTCCATGGGCTTTAGCCCGCAGGAGACCGATGTTGCCCTGAGCGGGTATGATGGGCAGAATATGCGTGTCGAGGATCTGCTCGGCGCGGCGCTTAAGCGACTCGGAATGGATGCGTGATGTGGGAAGCCGATGACTCTCAGGACCTGTGGGCTACGCCCGGTAACTCGCCGGCGGCATCCATGGCGCATGGCGAGCGCATGGTGGGCTCGGAGCTGACGCCCGAGGACCTCGATGTGGACCGTACCCTGCGTCCCCAGCGCCTGGATGACTACTGTGGCCAGGAGCACATCAAGCAGAGCCTGCGCGTGCTCATCGAGGCGGCGCAGAGCCGCGGTGAGACACTCGACCACGTGATCTTCTCGGGCCCTCCGGGTCTGGGCAAGACCACGCTGGCCACGGTTATCGCCAACGAGCTGGGCGCTCAGATCAAGACGACGAGCGGCCCCGCTATTGCGCGCACCGGCGACCTCGCGGCCATCCTAACTAACTTGCAGCCGGGTGACGTGCTGTTTATCGACGAGATTCACCGTCTGAACCGTTCGGTCGAGGAAGTTCTGTATCCCGCGATGGAGGACTTTGCGCTCGATATCGTGATCGGTAAGGGCCCGGCGGCGCGCTCGATTCGCCTGGATATTCCCAAGTTTACGCTGGTGGCGGCCACGACCCGTTCGGGCATGCTCACGGGTCCGCTGCGCGATCGCTTTGGCATCTCGTATCGTCTGGATTACTACACCGTCGAGGAGCTCGCCCAGATCGTGACGCGCTCGGCAACCATCCTGGGCGTGACGATCGACCATCCCAGCGCGCTCGAGATCGGCTCGCGCTCGCGCGGTACGCCGCGCCTCGCCAACCGTCTGCTCAAACGCGTGCGCGACTATGCGCAGGTGCGCGGCAACGGTTCTATCGAGCTCGATATCTGCCGTCAGGCGCTCGAGTTCTTCGAGATCGACGAGCTCGGCCTGGACTGGATGGATATTCGCATCTTGGAGACGCTTGCCAAGACGTTCTCCGGCCGTGCCGTGGGCCTGACGACGCTTGCCAGCGCGGTGGGCGAGGACCCGGGAACGCTCGAGGATGTCTATGAGCCTTATCTGTTGCAGTGCGGGTTGATGATTCGCACGCCCCAGGGCCGCCAGGCAACGCTTCGCACCTTTGAACACTTAGGAATTGAGTCGACCGTTTAGGACGGGTTTGTAGGCTATCGCTGAGCATCGGGTAAACATATCGCCGTTCGTCGGTTACGGGCGTTTTACTGTTGCGCGCCCGTGCTATGCTGGATTGGTCTTTTTCTCATCCGGTAACGAAAGGACCGCCCATGCCTACTGACATCGAAATCGCACGTTCCGTCACGCCGCTGCCCATTACCGAGGTGGCTAAGAACGCCGGCGTCGACGTAAAGCACCTGATTCCGTACGGCTTCGACAAGGCTAAGGTCGACTACTCTCTGCTCAATGAGCCAACTGATCACCAGGCCAAGCTCGTCCTCGTGACCGCCATCAACCCCACGCCGGCGGGCGAGGGCAAGACCACTACGACCATCGGTCTGGCCGATGGCCTGCGCCGTCGTGGCGTCAAGAGCGCTGTGGCCCTTCGTGAGCCTTCGCTCGGTCCCGTCTTCGGCGTCAAGGGCGGTGCCGCCGGCGGTGGCTGGGCGCAGGTCATCCCCATGGAGGACATCAACCTGCACTTTACTGGTGACTTCCATGCCATCGGTGCCGCCAACAACCTGCTGGCCGCCATGCTCGACAACCATATTCAGCAGGGCAACCAGCTCGGCATCGACGTTAAGCGCATTACCTGGAAGCGCGTTGTCGACATGAACGACCGTCAGCTGCGCCATGTCATCGATGGCATTGGCGGCAAGGCCCAGGGAGTGCCGCGCGAGGACGGCTTCGATATCACCGTTGCCTCCGAGGTCATGGCGATCTTGTGCCTGTCCACGAGCATCAACGACCTCAAGGAGCGCCTGGGCGAGATCGTCGTCGGCTACAGCTTTGCCGGCGAGCCCGTCCGCGCCCGTGACCTCAAGGCCCAGGGTGCCATGGCCGCGTTGCTTAAGGACGCGCTCAAACCCAACCTGGTGCAGACGCTCGAGGGTACGCCCGCGTTTGTCCACGGCGGTCCCTTCGCCAACATTGCCCACGGCTGCAACTCCATCATGGCCACGCGTATGGCGATGCGCTTTGGCGATGTCGCCATTACCGAGGCCGGCTTCGGTGCCGATTTGGGCGCCGAGAAATTCCTCGACATCAAGTGCCGCATGACGGGCGTTCGCCCCAGCGCCGTCGTGATCGTCGCGACCGCTCGTGCGCTGAAGTACAACGGTGGCGTCGCCAAGGCCGACCTCAACGAGGAGAACCTCGAGGCGCTCAAGGCTGGCATGCCCAACCTGCTGCGTCACGTCGACAACATCCAGAACGTTTATGGTCTGCCCTGCGTGGTCGCCATCAACCGATTCCCGACGGACACCGAGGCCGAGCTTGCGCTCATCGAGTCCGAGTGCCAGAAGCTCGGCGTCAACGTTAAGCTTTCCGAGGTCTGGGCCAAGGGCGGCGAGGGCGCGCTCGACCTGGCCGATGAGGTCATGCGTCTGATTGAGCAGCCGAGCGAGCTCAAGTTTGCCTATGAGGACGGCGCTGATGTCGCTGATGCCCTCGAGGCTGTTGCCACCAAGGTCTACCGCGCCGACGGCGTCGACTTTACGCCGGCTGCCAAGCGCCAGCTCGCCGAGCTGCGCGAGAACGGCTTTGGCAACCTGCCGGTGTGCGTGGCCAAGACGCAGTACAGCTTTAGCGACAACGCCAAGGCCCTGGGCGCTCCCGAGAACTTCCGCATTACGGTGCGCGAGCTCAAGGTTTCCGCCGGTGCCCACTTTGTGGTCGCACTGACTGGCAGTGTTCTGACCATGCCGGGCCTGCCCAAGGTCCCCGCGGCCGAGAACATCGACGTCGACAACGACGGCAACATCACCGGCCTGTTCTAAGCTCGCTGCGCATAGCTGCTTGCTTGCCCCGCCGCGCCCACAAGGCCCGGCGGGGCTTTTTGATCCTTAGGCCCGCGCATGTCTTGTAGATACCGGCGGGCTCCGTCCATCATAGGCTTTTGCGCGGGTAGAATGCATGGATAACTTGAGGCTCACGCGCGACGGAAAGGAATCGTTGCATGGATCAGGACAAGACAACCGTGATGGGCGGCTACGGTTCCGCGCAGGCTGGCGATAGCGCCGATGCGACCCGCGTTGTTCCCAACCCCGGTTATACCGATCCCGCGGCGACGCAGCCTTCTGCCGAGCTCACCCGGGTTATGGGCTATGGCGACACGGCGCAGGATTCTTACGCTGCATCTTCGCAAGGCCCCTATGGCAACGCGGCTCCGGACCCGTTTGATTACGCGCCGCAGGATTCTTATGCCGCCTCGACGCCGAATCCCTATGATGACCTGCCGCAGAATCCCATTCCGCAGCCTCAGCAGACGACGTATATGCCTCGCACGGCGCAGCCTCGCTACGAGTCGCGGGAGCCGTATCGCGAGTACCCCAAGTCGATTCCGCAATATGGCGAGGACGAGGAGAAGAAGCCGTCGCGTTCGTCGAGCGTGATCAAGAAGATCCTTATCGTACTGGCGATCTTCTTTGTGCTGTCGGTTGTGTTTGCCATCGTGTCGGGCATGCTCAACAAGCGAGGGAGTTCAACGGCCGATACCGCTGCCGAACAAACCGAGTCCGCCTCGTCTAGCACCGTCGATCTGAGCGATATTCCGGGGCAGTACTGGTCCAACGCCAAGAAGCTCCTCAAGTCGCGCGGCGCCGATCTTTCGAATGCCGTGGTCCTGACTGATGATGGCTCAACGCCCGTCGTCGATGCCAACTGGGTCGTTACTTCTGCCTACTATAACGACAACGGCAACCTCGAAATTCAACTCACGCACAAGAACAGCTCGGGCAACTCGTCCGACGGCCAAAGCGGTACCGACAGCTCGAGCTCCAATACGCTGGAGGACTTGAGCAACAAGGCACAGGAGTTGGGAGACAAGGTACAAGAGCTGGGCGATACGGCCCAGAACCTGGGCGACACCGCGCAGAACTTGGGCGGCATGGCGACGGATGCTTGGAACGCCCTGCAAAACGGCATCTCGGGCGTGCAGGGAAACTAGCTGTTAAACAGGCTACAGCTGCTCGGCCGGACGGTCGGGCGAGCTAAAGCCCGAGTCAAACGTAACGACGCACGAGACGTCGGGCCGGCGCTCGTGCACGATGCGCGTGACGAGCTCCAGCAGCTCCTCGTCGGATATGTCAAAGCCGTCGGGACGCACAAGGTCAAACGAAACGAACCCGTCGTGCTCGTGCAGGTCGTGGATGGAGAGCGCGGGATCGATCTGCAGAACGCCGCGCTTGACCCAGCCGCGCAGGTCGTCGCCGGTGGTGGCGATGGGGTCGCAGTGCAGCGTGATGCCGATGCCCATCTGCCGTTTGATATCATGCTCGATGGTGTCTAGGATCTCGTGGTGCTCAAACGCGTCGCCCTCGCCGGGCATCTCCACGTGGGCGCTGGCAAACTGACGACCGGGGCCGTAGTCGTGCACCATCAGGTCGTGCGTACCCAGGACCTGGGGGTACGACATAATCCTGTCGCGGATTTCCTGGACGAGCTTGGGGTCGGGCGCTTGCCCCAGCAACGGGCTGATGGCGTCGCGCACTAGGCCCATGCCGCTGATGCAGATGAAGATGCCCACACCCAGGCCTGCCCAGCCGTCGAGGTCAAAGCCTGTCGTCTGCGAAATAAGCGCCGCCACCAAGACCGAGCCCGAGGTGATGACGTCGTTTTTGGAGTCCTGTGCCGTGGCGATGAGCGTCTCCGAGTCGATGCGGTCGCCCAGCGTGCGGTTGAACGCTGCCATCCAGAGCTTAACGAGCATGGACGTAGCCAGTGCCGCAAGGGAAATAAACGTGTAAGCGGTGGGCGAGGGCTTGATGATCTTGGTGACCGACTCGAGAATCAGGTTGATGCCGACGGCGCAAACCAGGACGGCGACGAATAGGCCGGCTAGGTATTCATAGCGGCCGTGGCCATAGGGGTGGCCTTCGTCTGCCGGGCGGCTGGCAAGGCGGAACCCGAGCAGGCTCACGATGTTGCTCGAGGCATCGGAGAGGTTGTTGAAAGCGTCGGCGATGAGGGAGACGGAACCGGCGAGCAGGCCCGCGATGCCCTTGGCCAGGCACAGGGTGATGTTGAGGCCAATGCAGATGAGGCTTGCGGCAAAGCCCGCGTTAGTGCGGCAAGATGCATCGACCGGCTCGCCCTCGCTGCCGGGAACAAGCGTATGTACCAGCCGATTTACAAATAGCATAGCGGTCGTCCTCACAATCATGTTTAAGGGGATAGTGTAGCTCGCGCGGGGGCGCCGTGCACCGATGCTCAGAAAATGCAGCAATAGTCTGCCGGTGCTAACGAGCGAGCCTTCTCGTCTGCCTGGGTGGTCCATTTTGGGCCACATGGGCATGGGCATGTGCCTGTTTGCTCGACATACTTAATGTCGACAGCCCCTGTGCAAAGGAGGACGTTTCCATGGACGAGATGTTTGCCATTAAATGTCAAAACTGCGGCGGCCCTATGTACTCGCACCAGGCTAAGCGCAGCTTTGAGTGCGCCTATTGCGGTGCGGTCATTCCGTGGCAGGTGGACGCGGGAGAGCCCAAGAGCGCTTTGGGCATTCGCCATACGCCGTTGACGGTGGTGGATGGACTGCTCAAGCTCACACATGTGTCGCAACTCGAGCGCCCGGAGGACCCGGACTGGTATTTCTTCAATTCGTACTGGCGCAATCAGTCGGTCCTGGAACATCTGCTGTGGGAGGATCGCGGCACGGCGCAGGAGTTTCAAGAGGCCACGCATGTGAGCATTCCTTGCCCCTTCTGTGGTGCGTCCTTTGAGGGCGAGTCGACCCAGCGCGTGTTTGAGTGCCCGTCCTGCGGCAACAAGATCGGCATTGCCGACCTGCTCAAGCCGGGGACGTTTAGCAAGCGCCTGACCATGGGCGTAGGTGCGGAGTATGTGCCCGGGCAGGGTATTCCTTGCGAAATCTCGCCGCAGCAGGCACGTGCCAACGCGCTGCAGCTGGTGCGTCAGTATCCCGACGCCTTTGCCGGGCACGATGTAGAAGATGCGATCCAAAACGACATGATGCTCTTCTACTTCCCCATGGCGCTGGCGGACCTGCGCATGATGGCGAGCTTCCCGGGCAAGGGCCTGAGCAAGGAGACCCTGGTGTACTACGAGGTGCTCGACTGGGCATATCCCAGGGCAAACTACCTGGACGTTCGCCTCATGGGCATTTTGGAGCCATGGGACTTTGCCAAGGTCGGTCCGTTCGATCCCGCCATGCAGGAAGGCGACTTCCGCGTCGTCTCTGTCGATGCGTCTACCAAGGACCAGGTGGTCATTGATAAGTTAGCGCTCGACGTTGCGGGCAACGACGCTGAGGCTGTACTGGGGCTCAATAAAAAGAGCATCCGCACGTGGGCATGCAAGGCCCGCAAGCATAAGGACGGCCTGGTGATGGTGCCGGTCTACTTTGTCGATCGTCCGGCGACGGACAGCCGCGATGGCGAGCAGGTGCGCATTGCCGTAAACGGACAGACGGGCCGCGCGGCCGCGGTGGTGTTTAGTGACAAGCGCGAAACGCACGTCGTGGCGCCGCTCAATCCGAGCCTGCATCTGTCCGGTGAGAGCACCGTGCATGCCACGCCCATCGAGGTCAAATACGTTAAATCGCCGTTCCTATACCAGATCGTGCGCCGTGGAGACGGCGAGCAACCGCGCCAGGTGGCAGCGGTGGCCGAGGGTTCCTACCGAGAGGAGAAGCCCAAACGTCGCGGCCTGCTGGGTGCGCTATTTGGGAAGTAGGGAGTAGTGCTGGGGCGTCGGGCTGCATCACAAGGTCATTAGATGAATTTAAAAGTGCTGGGAACGTGCTAACATTGCCAATAGCCTTAATCTTGCAAAAGCGGAGGTCGGATTATGGGTTTTGCCGATTAGCAGCTTCAGATTCAGATACCGTATTCTCCTGACGACACGTTTAATGCCTTGAAGGCAGCTATGGAAAAGCTACCTAAAGTAAAAGTTGATAGCGCATCGCCCACAACAAGAACAGTTGCAGCCGAGATTGGTATGAGCCTTTGGTCTTGGGGCGAAAATATCAGTATTTCGGTTGTTCCAGTTGAAGGCGGATCTGGCGTTACTGTCAAGTCGTCATCTAAGGTCAGGGCAAACGTATTAAACGGCGGCAAAAATGCAAAGAATATTGCCGAGATAGTCGATGCCCTATCGAAGGAGCTCGAGCGGTATCCGCAGGTTTCACAGACTATTGAGACGCTGGCGGATAGTGGTTGATGTAGTTGCAAGGCTTGAGAGGCTTGCAGCACTGCGTGAGAGTGGAGTACTTACCGAGGAAGAGTTTGCTGCAGAAAAGGCAAAAATCCTTTCGTAATCAGACATGATGGTTGGATTTGCATTCTATTATTGAACTTGTTTATACCAAGCTGAAAACATCGTGTGTAATAAAGGTGCGTAGTAGTCTCGTCTTGATTGGCAGATGTAAATAAACGGTGGAACGGCTGTAAAAGAGCCTTGCCACTGGGTAAAATCAGGTTGTGCCGCGGAACCCGCTCCTCAGCTAGTCACACTTCGGAAGCGCGGGCAACGCAGGTATTATCGTCTAAAGGGCCGGCTGCAACCGGCCCTTTTCATGACTCCCTTCGCTATCCGTTACTGCTTATATCCCCGCCAGATCGAGTAGAGGTTCCGGGCAATGCCGGTCACATACATCGAGAGGCGCAGGATTTCAAGAAACAAGTTCATAGGCTTCACCCCAATCGGAGATCGGAGCGTTGCCCGCAGGCGGATTCCGCGGCAGTCAAGATTTTACCTCACAGGCCGCGGTGGGAGACATCCTGCCCATCCCATGGTTCGGAACAGTGTCGATCTAACGGGCAATCAAACCTCTAGCACTCTTTGAATTGAGCAAGCATCTCCCCGAAGAAGCTGGGCCCGGATGGCTCATAAATGAGTGAGCCGCCATCTTCGCTCCGGTAGACCCCGCAGGGGAGGTAACGCCCGTCGGGGAGGACATAGAGGTTGGCTTTTTCCTTCAGTCCTGCTGGAAATAGCGGAATCCCGTTTTCGTCCATTTGGAACTCATCGATATTCGCGATCTTCCTCTCCATGACGCCTCCTGCCTTATTTCTTGAATGGCGCCCTAAAACAGGCAGCTCTCAATCAGCTCTTTTCCGCGCAGGGTGTCGATCCACTCCCGTGGAATTGCGTCGATGCCGTATGCCGTGCCGGCGAGGGCGCCTGCGACGGCTGCGGTGGTATCGGTGTCGTCGCCCAGGTTGACGGCGGCAAGCACGCAATCTTCGTAGCTGGTAGTGTTGACGAAGCACCAGGTGGCTGCCTTAAGCGTGTCACGCACGAAGCCACCTGACCTGATTTCCTGCTCAGGTACACCTTTCAGATGAAGTGCCCACGAGGGGAGCGCGCCGTTCATCACATTCCTCATCAGCTCAACAAATATGATGCATGCGTCGGTCGACGTTCTGTGGGCGTGCGTAATCGCGGAGACCTCGCTGATCTCTTCGTCTGTCGCAGCGGTGAACGCCAGGGGCGCGATGCGCATGAGCGATCCGTTGCCGTTGTCGCGCTCGCCGGAGCCTCCTTTGCCGGTGCGCAAGGCGCGGGCGGTCGTGCCGCCATAATCGAAAACGCCGTCGATCGTATACTCGCCAGGGGCAATCCAGCTTACGAACTTGTCGCGCATGTCTGCGGTGTCGATGTGCCCGAGCCCCCTAATCGAGTCACAGGTAGCAAGCGTCATGGACGTGTCATCGCTCCAGGTGCCGGCGGGCTGCCCATGTGTGCCGTAGCCGATCATGTCCGTGCATTTGAACGTGCCGCGGGGCCTGAACTCGTAGGGAACGCCCAGCGCGTCGCCGACGGCAAGCCCATAGATGCAGTCGCGCAGTGTCGTTTTCGGCCTGTCTGTCATGGAGCGCTCCTCTTATGTCGGGGGATATGAAGCGCCGTCGGGGGTATCGGTCGCAACGTGCTGCTACCCTTGCGCTTCGCCATTAGTCGCTTCGTTGATGGCGCGGTACTCGGCACTCAGCTCGCGCGCCAGCTCTTCCTTGCTTGGAAGATACGGCAAGTATTTGGCGGCAAACACTTGGTCGTTGTCTTCGGGCAGCGTGTACTCGACAATCGAGTCGCTTTTGTCCGCGCAGAGCACGATGCCTATAGGCGGATTGTCGCCTTCGTTCATGAGCTCGCGCGTGTAGTAGTTCACATACATTTGCATCTGGCCCAGGTCCTGATGCGTAAGGTCATCGGTCTTAAGGTCGATGAGCACGAAGCAGCGCATCAGATAGTTGTAAAACACAAGGTCAATATAGAAATGGCGCCCATCAAAGGTGATGCGCTTTTGGCGCGCCTCGAAAGCGAAACCACGGCCAAGCTCCAGCAGGAACTTCTGAAGATGCGTGATGAGCGCCTGCTCTAGATCGCTCTCGCGGAACGCAGTATCGTCCGAGAAACCTAAAAACTCAAGTACGTATGGGTCGCGGATGATATCCTCGGGGCGACGAGCCGGGGCGCTCTTTTGGATTTCCTGGGTGACGGCCTCCTTGTCCTTGCTGGCAAGCAGGCGCTCGCGGAACATGGTGTTGATCTGGCGCTCGAGCTGGCGCGTGCTCCAACGAGAATCGGCGCATTCGTTCATGTACCAGGCGCGAGCATCAGGGTCGGGAATGCGCATCAACCTGCGGTAATGAGTCCAGCTCAATTCGCTACGCAGTGCGTCGCGAATTGGAAACGCAAGAAAGAACTGACGCATATTGCGAAGGTTTGCGATGCCAAAGCCTCTTCCGAAATCCGCGGTAAGCCTTCTGGAGAGGCCTGCAATCAATGCCTCTCCATATGCTGCGCGCCCCTCTCCGCCCTGTTCATCAACAATACTCTTGCCGATCTCCCAATATGCCTCAACCATCGCAAAGTTAACGGCGGTATAGGCCTTGTCGCGAGCGGCGTTGAGAATCGAGGAGACCTGCTTGTAAAAACCTTCGGGCACGATTGCCGATTCTCCACGGTTTACCAGTTCGCCCATCACTGTCGCCCCACTTTCCTTTTGTGGAATGCGTCTTTATCGCATTTAGTTTAAAGCCTCGCGCGGACACGAATTGCTGTGCTGTCTGACATCATCGCATGGGGCCTTGCGGTGACTAAAATGTGACCATAGAGACAGTTTTAGCGAACCCCACGGGAGTGACGCGTATGGACAACAACACGCTGCTATTCCAGGACAAAGGTTCGGGTAGCTTTAAAGACGTTAAGATCTACCCCAATCGTATCGAGGTGCTCAAGAAGGGCACTTTTGGCGGCAGGCACACCGAGATTGTCTACCTTAAGGACATTACGGGCGTCAATAGAATCAAAGGCCGCGACGTTTTTCTGCGCAACAGGCTGTTGACTGCCTGTGTCTTTAGTCTGAGCAGCCGTGCGAAGGCCCAGGAGTTTGTTAACGCGCTGAACATGGTGATGTAGTCGATAGCGGCGTTCGGGCCAAGGTAAAAATCGGGGGCACAGAACGGTGTCCTGCGCCTCCGATTGAGTCGATGTGCCTAAAAGGCCGGCTTGCCTATTCGCTAGCGCCTTCGCTGTCTTCGCGGTCACTGGCAAGCATTGCTGCACCTGCGACCGTTGTCGCCACGGCGGCAGCGGCGAGCCCGGCGGCGATGCCAGAGCCGTCGCCCGTGTCGGCGAGTTTTCCGGTCGAGCCCTTGCTCTTGTTGCCGCCGCCGTTCTTGTCGGCGCCGTCTGCGTTGGAACCCGTGCCACCGTCGGTGCCGGTGCCGGCGCCGCCTGCACTGTTCGAGGCCGCTACGGTAAAGCTTGCGGCTCCGTCGCTGGCGAGCGTGTAGTTCTGCGCCGCGTCGCCCAAGAGACCGTTCACGCGCACCCAGTACGTTCCTGCGGCAAATGTTTCTCCCTCGGCCATTGCCGTGCCCGGAGCGCCGTCCGCGTCGTGCACAAACTCGAGCTGGGCTGTGCAGGCATCGGTTTCGAGCTTGCCCTCGAGTGATGCCGCAATCTTGGCGCGCGCGTCTTCGCCGGCCTTAAGGCCTTCGAGTCCCTCAAAATGGGGCGTCAGCGCGCGTGGGTCGATATCGATGGGTACGGAGCCCTGCAGCCCTGTAGCGGTCTCGTTGCCCAGGGCGTCGACATCCACGTATTCGATGGCAAACGCGCTGCCAGAAGCGGCCACGTTGAGTACGTTGCTGCTGTTAACGAGGCGGAAACGGCCCTCGCCAACGGTCTTGCCATCCTGGAATGAGGCATCGCTCAGCGAGTCGCCGTACGTCATGCGCATGCGGGCCGGGAGATAGTACGGGAGATAGTACGAAGCCGTCTGCTTGTGCTCCGTATCGTAATTGCGCTGGTAGATGCTCCGGGCCAGCGCCGCATCAACAAAGTCGGATGCGATGATGCCAATGTGCTTGAGGTAATCTGACTTTGTATCCTCGAGGCCGCTGGGATTGATGTACGGGCTCTTATACAGATGCTCGTTGACTACTCGTGCCGAGGTAAAAGGATTGCCTCCGTGCGACAAGCCCGTGCAGCTGGTGTAGTTGATAGACCAGCAACGCTCCAGGACTTTCTCCTTGGCCCCGTTATCGTCCTCGACATCTACCTCGTTGCGCGTGCGCCCGGACGTTTCCTTCAGCGCATTATCGACCCAGCTGAGCTTGTCGGTTCCCGTGAGTTTGTACTTGTCCTGGGCGTATACCTTGGTGCAATAGGGCTCTTTGTCGCCTGTTTCCCCCGCGGCTTCAAAGCCCCGCGCGTCTTGGACGAGACACATAGTGGCGCTGTCGGAGCGAGCCTTGATCTTGTCATCCCATTCGGTAAGGTCGAGGCCCCACGTGTGGCCGCTTACACTGTTGCCGGCGAGCCTAAATCGACGCAGCAGAACGATCTTTCCGCGCACCTCGTGTAGCGTGGGGATTCGGCTCGACGTATAGAACAGTTTGGGGTTGTCGTCCAAAACCTTGGCGAAAGCAGTCGTAACACTTTCGTCGGTAGCCTCGTCGTTGCCTCGTGATACAAGCATGATGAGCGCTTCTGTCGGGTTTTCGTTCAAAAACGTTTTGAAGTAGCCTATGACATCGGAAAGATGCAAAAAGTACGCGTCTTTTTTGAGCAGGTAGTACATCCCATGGTCGATGCCAGGGTTGTCGCCCTTTCCGAGACGGATATCAAAATAGCGAATGCCTTCGAGCAGCTGCGTGGGAATGTAATCCTGCTGGCATTTTACTTGCGAGGATTGGGGCTCAGTGTCGTTGTCCACGCTGCAGGTGCCCGAATCGTGCGTACCCGGGATGCTCAGCTCGTCGAGGAACTTGTTGTCGTCGACGTATTTCATCCAACATGGTCCGTCGACGTAGCTGCTATACGTGATCCAGTCGAGGCTGCTAACCGTGGCATCGTTCTTTTTCATGTCGTAACCGATAAGTTCGAGCTCCCACGGAATGCTCTTACTCTTATGGCAGATCTTATTGTTGTCCTGGTCTTCGCCGTTCGATTCTATTGCCAGGTACTTAATGTCTTTTTTCTCGGTTTCTTTCTCGACCGTGCGGTCTCGGATGATATAGGTTCCGTTTGATTGACGCTCGAACGCAAAAGCGCGGCTGGGCTTGTTGTCATACTCGCCGCCCCATACGTGGATGACCTTTCCATCTTTGTCAGAGTCGTCGTCGACCGACCAAATGCTGTAGCCCGTCTTTTTATGCTCTTCGAAATTGAGCAAGGTGCGGATAGCATACCAGTTTGTATCGTCATTCTTGGTCGTTACGTTCTCAAGGATGAGCTTGCTGGACGTGCCGTCGTTAAACAGGTGGCAGACGTTGCCGCGAACGTTGCCGTCTTGGTTGACGCTCGCGGTGCGAAAATAGCCCGCGGGGCGAAGGCGAATGACGAAATTGTCGAGGCTGTCCGACGGTGCGGGTGTGTTGTCTGCAAATGCCGCTCGCAGGGGAATGCCCGGCGCTGCGGTTTCGGGCAGGCTTGCAAGTGGTGACAACGCCGCAAGCCCTAGGCCCAGCGTAAACGCTCGGCGGCTGATGGCATGGTGTTCGGTCATAACTTCTCCATTCGCAGAGTGCGGTTATGCGATAGTTTTGGTCACTATACTGCCCAGATGTTTAAAGATGCTGGTTTAATTGTCTGCGCGGCGCAATAAATCGGTGGGCGGACGTGTTGGGGTGTTTGTCGTTTTCGTACTGTTGCCACATTTGGGGCGGTTCCGGCGTCCGGCATCCTCGCGTTCGTCGGCTACAGGCATAAGAAAAGGAGGGTCGGTTTACCGGCCCTCCCTGGGTACGAAGCGCTGGGGTACCGTCGCTTGTTTGCACTGCGACCGTGTTTCCCGTTGCGCTCGCCAGTCGTTTAGCGCTTGATCTCGATATCATCGAGCATGACGTCCATGGCCTCGGTCTTGGCCTCGGCAATGTCGTCGGCAAATTCCAGGGACTTCATCATGGTCTCGACGGCATCCTTGTGTTCCTCGACGTTGTCGATGCGCACGTACACGCTGCCGCCGTCAACGTCGGTGAAGTACTCGGTCGTCACGCCGCCCGAGTGCGTGTAGGAAGCGTTGCGCCAGGTCTTGCCGTTGTACTTGACGGGGTCATTCTCGGTCCACTCAAAGCTGGCATTCCACTTTGCCTCGTAGTCGAACAGCTCGTCGGCGTTCTTGTCAGAGTCGAAGACGGGGATGAAGCGATCGCTGGCGTGCTCGCTCTCGGTGAACTTAAACTGGGCCCTGTCGGCAGTGTCGCCTGCGACGTCGGTGATCTCGACGCCCTCGGGGACCTCGACCTTAAACCAAATGAAGTCGGTCCTCATATCCACGGCTGGCTTTTCTGCGCCGCCGCCACCGCCACTGCCGGTAGCGCCGCCGCTTCCGCCACAGCCCACCAGGGCAACCGCGGCAAAGAGACTGATGCAGAGGGTGAGAATCGCAAAGGCCTTCTTTTTCATGGTCGTGTCCTCCTCGATCTGTAACCGCCCATGGATTAACTGCCTTTACTGTACGCGCGAGCGGCTCGTTCGGGTGGGCCATGTGTCCCATTCTGGGGGCAGGATTTGCGCCGACAAGTGGCAATATGCGAGGGCACAAAAGAGGGAAGGGCCGATGCTGTCGGCCCTTCCCGGGTTGGGCGCCCGTTGTTTTAATGGAGCGCATGTGCGCGGGTGCGCGTAGGCACGTGCGGGTGTCCCGTTACTTGATCTCGATGCTCGAAATCTCGACTTCGCGTGCCTCGGAAACTGCCTCTTCCATGTCATCGGGGAACTCGATGGAGTTGAGGAGTGCCTCGGCTTCTTTCTTGTGCTGGTCGAAGTTCGAGATGAGGACGTAGACGCTTCCCGGCTCAACATCGGTAAAAAGCATGGTTGAGATGCCGCTGTTGTCCTCGTATGTTCCGACGAGCCACGTCCTGCCGTTATACTCGACGGACCCGCCATCCTTCCACTGGAACGTATCCCCCTTCTTTTCCGCCTGGTCGGCGTGGGATTCCTCGGCCGTCAGCGCTTTTTTCCAAACGGGGATAAAGCGATCGGCCGAGGCGTTCTCGTCTTGGGGGAAGGTGAGCTGGACCCTGTCGGCATTCTTGCCGGCAGAGTCGCTTACGCCGACGCCCTCGGGCATCTCGACCTTAAACCAGATGTAGTCGGTCTTCTTGGCGACGGGGGCCTTTTCCTTGTTCTCGCTCTTGGGGGCGCTGCCGCCGCCCGATGCGCTCCCGCCGCAGCCCACAAGGGCGAGCGCGGCAAAGAGGGCGATGCAAAGGGAAAGGATTGATAGGGTCTTTTTCATCATGGTGGCGTCCTCCTTGTCTGCTGATGACATCACGGCGCCGCATGCTGTTGGGGTACTGATTGCGCTGGCGGCGGATGTCTCTGTGTACTGTGCGACTTATGCCTCCGTTCATCGCTTGTGGCCGTTGCGCGGCCGTTCCCCAACGGGTTCCTTACTTATAGATATGCCCCAGCTTGTGCTGCTCGGGAGTCTCGAAAGGTGGGCCATGTGTCCCATGTTTGCGGTGCCGACGCCTATCGTGTGTCATAGAAATCCGCGATGGCCGGATGCGCTGACGCTCATGTGCTTATGGGCTAGACTTAGCACCATTACTTGATCGATGCGGTTGGCCGGCGGTTGCCGCCCGACCGATCTAAATGACTTGAAGGTGCGTGCGTATGAGCCAAGAGATGATGGATAAAACCTGTCGCGAGTTTGCCCAGGCGCTTGCCGCGCGTGAGCCGGTTCCCGGCGGCGGTAGCGCGAGCGCCTTTGTGGGCGCGCTGGGAGCCTCGCTTTGCGGGATGGTCGCGCGCTACGGGGCGACCAATCCCGCGCTTGCCGATCGCGCAGACGATCTGACACGCGCATTTGCTCAGGCAGACGAGTTGGCACAGGAACTTGTGGGCCTGGTCGCCGAGGACGTTCGTGCCTACGGACAGGTGTCCGCGGCGTATGGTATTCCGCGCGAGGACCCGGCTCGACCTGCGGCGATCCAGGACGCGTTGCATGTGGCGGCCATGCCACCGTATCGGATCATGGATGCCTGCGGGCGCGCGCTGGCGCTGCTCGAGGACATGGCCGACAAGGGTTCGCGCCAGTTGCTGTCCGACGTGGCGTGCGGTGCCGTGTTCTGCCGCGCCGCCATGCAGGGCGCGAGCTTGACGCTCTTTGCGAACACCACGTCTATGAAAGATCGCGTTCGTGCCGAGGAGCTCGAGACGGCGTGTGATGAGCTGCTCGACACATGGTTGCCGCGCGCCGATGCGCTGGCACGCCGCGCCGCTGACGCCGCAAGGAAGAGGGGATAGCCATGGCAGAGCTGCTGAAGGGTGCTCCCGTTGCCCGTGCTTTGACCGAGGAGCTCGCTGCCCGCTGCGTGGCTTTGCGCGAGCGCGGCGTTGTGCCGACGCTCGCCATCGTTCGCGTGGGCGAGCGCGAGGACGACCTATCCTACGAGCGCGGTGCGCTCAAGCGCTGTGAAAAAGTGGGGATTGAGGTTCGTCGCATTTTGCTTCCCGCCGATGTTTCGCAGGACGAGCTGTTGACGGCCATCGAGGACATCAATACCGATTCGGCTGTCCATGGCTGTCTGATGTTTCGTCCGTTGCCCGCTGGGCTTGATGAGGATACAGTTGCCGCGGCACTCGATCCCGCCAAGGACGTCGACTCCATGACGCCGGCCTCGCTGCTCACCACGCTTTCGGGGCGAGGCGAGGGCTTTGCTCCCTGCACGGCAGAAGCCGTGTTGGCGTTGCTGGACCATTACGGCGTTGAACTGGATGGAGCTAAAGTTGCCGTTGTTGGTCGCTCGCTGGTAATTGGCCGTCCCGTTGCCGCCATGCTTACGGCTCGCAATGCCACGGTGACGACGTGCCATACGCATACGCGTGACCTAGCTGCCGAGTGCTGTTCTGCCGACATTGTTGTTGCCGCGGTTGGACGCGCGCGCACGATTGGCGCGGATGCGGTTCGCGAGGGCCAGACGATCATCGATGTTGGCATTAATTGGGACGAGGCTGCCGGAAAACTGGTCGGCGACGTGGATTTTGATGCTGCGGAACCGATCGTTGGCGCCATCACACCCGTGCCGGGCGGCGTGGGGGCTGTGACCACCGCAATTCTCGCCAAACACGTGATTGAGGCGGCGGAGCGCGCATCGAAATAGGCGTTTTGGGCTGTTTGAGGGGTTAGCCATATACCACGTGGTCAAAAAGCGCCAAATATGAGTACTGTTGCCATGATAGTCACATATGTTTTACGTCTTTTGGGTTTCCTAACGATATTCATTCTCGTTAGGAAACCCATTTTATTGAACCTATGGGGAATAACGCTGTCTCGCTTTTGGACAAATAGTGATCTTCAGCACTCATTACAAGGAAATTTGCTGCTACTAAATTGGTGACAGTACTCATATTTGGCATTTTTTGACCACAGGGGTTCCGAGGGGGTTCCGAGGTGCCGTGGTTTCGCCCTTTTTGCGCCGAAGCGATACACTGTTGCCGTTTGATTTCTTCGCTCAAGGAGGATGCGCATGCCGTGCACAACGATTTTGGTTGGTAAGAACGCGAGCTACGACGGGTCGACGCTGGTCGCCCGCAACGAGGACTCGTCCAACGGGGTGTTTGAGCCCAAGCGCATGCGCGTGGTGCATCCCGACGAGCAGCCGCGTGTCTACACGAGCGTCCTGAGCCACCTGACCGTTGAGTTGCCCGACAATCCCATGCGCTACACGAGCGTCCCCGACGTCGTTCCCGGTCACGGTATTTGGGCCGAGGCCGGATTCAACGAGCTCAATGTTGGCATGTCCGCAACCGAGACGCTCACCACCAACGAGCGCGTCCGCGGTGCCGATCCGCTCGTGGACTATGTGCCCGCCAAGGGCAACGAGGGCGAGGACGGATACGTTCCGGCACAGTCCGGTGGCTTGGGCGAGGAGGACATGGTGACCCTGGTCCTGCCGTACGCCAAGTCCGCCCGCGACGGCGTACGCATTCTGGGTGACCTGCTCGAGCGCTACGGCACCTACGAGAACAACGGCATCGCCTTTAGCGACGTGGACGAGATCTGGTGGCTCGAGACCATCGGCGGCCACCACTGGATTGCCAAGCGCGTGCCTGACGACGCCTATGTGACCATGCCCAACCAGCTGGGTATCGACAGCTTTGACCTGGATGACGCCGAGGGCGCCCAGGCCGACCACATGTGCTCCGCCGACTTGCGCGCCTGGATGGCCGAGTGGCATCTGGACCTGACGCTGGGCGTCGAGGGCGACGGCCCGGCTGCGGTCTTTAACCCGCGCGAGGCCTTTGGCTCGCACAGCGACAGCGACCACGTCTACAACACGCCGCGCGCGTGGTACATGCAGCGCTGTCTCAACCCCAGCGACGTGTGGGATGGCCCCGACGCCGACTACACGCCCGAGAGCGACGATATCCCCTGGAGCCGCGTGCCCGAGCACAAGGTGACCATCGAGGACATCAAGTACGTACTCTCGAGCCACTACCAGGGCACGGAGTACGATTGCTACGGTAGCAAGGGCACGCCCGCTACGCGTGGCGCATATCGCCCCATCGGCATCAATCGCAACAGCCAGCTCGCCGTGCTGCAGCTGCGCCCCTATGCGCAGCCTGTCTACCGCGCCGTGCAGTGGATGGCCTTTGGTTCCAACTCGTTTAACGCGCTGGTTCCGCTGTACGCCAACGTCGAGACCATGCCCGAGTACTATGCCGACACGCAGGCTCGCGTAACGTCCGAAAACTTCTACTGGGCCAACCGCCTGATCGGCGCGCTGGCTGACGTCCGCTTCCATGAGTGCGGTCGCGCGGTCGAGGATTATCAGGAGAAGGTCGGTGGCATGGGCCACAAGCAGATCCATGACGTCGACGCTGCCGTAGCCGCTCTGCCCGAGGCCGAGGTGCCTGCCGAGCTTGCACGCGCCAACGAGGCCTTTGCCGAGCGTGTTCGCGTGGAGACCGATGCCCTGCTGGGCAAGGTGCTCTACACCACGAGCTGCGCCATGAAGAACTCTTTCGCGATGAACGACAACGTGAGGTAGGGATTTCCCGTCGATCGAATAGCGCTAAAACGCTTTGTCGCTTTCACTCAATCTTGGGTACAAGAACGCCAATGCAGTTGTTTGTGATTGGAGACAACCATGGTTATGAAACTCGATCAGCTTGTTAACGGCGCCATTAACGTGGGCTTTGGCGCTGCCGCCGTTGCTGTCGAAGGCGGCAAGAAGGTCCTCGACGACCTTAACACCAAAGGCGAGCAGGTCCGCAAGGACACCGCCACCCCCGATATCGCCCGCAGTGTGTCCGACATGTTCGAGCAGGCCGGCGGTACCATCTCCGATCTGACCGAGCGCTTGGGCATGCAGGGCGAGACCGCGGCCCAGCGCGTGCTCGACGAGCTCATCCTTGCCCGCGTCCGCGTTATGACCGCCCCCGAGCGCACGGCCTTCCTGGCCCATGTGCGCGACATCGTCGATTCGGTCGAGGACAACGTGACCTCGGTGCCCGTCGAGTCCGTTGAGCCCGACGATGCAGAGGACACCGAAGAGGCCGAGTAGCAGCGCAGATGGCAGATTCCACCACCGATTACAACAATCTAGATCCTCTGGGTGACGAGGCGGCGGTTGTCGATGAGGTCGACGCCGCCGTCTCGGGCGCTCGCAAGAAGCCGCGCGCTGTCGATATGGTGCCCGAGGAGCCCGACGCGATGGCGCCGGACGAGGAATACCAGCTCACGCCGGCGGGTCGTCGCGAACGCATTGGGCAGATTGTTCGCCTGGTCAAAAAGTACCGCGTGTGGGATAACCTCACGCCGGTTCGTTTGCGCCGCCTGCTCGAGGAACTCGGCCCCATGTTCGTCAAGATGGGGCAGATTTTGGCCAACCGGTCCGAGATTCTGCCGCAGCGCTTTTGCGACGAACTGCGTCGTCTGCGCTCCGACGTGGAGCCGGTGCCGTACGAGGTCGTACTCAGCTGTCTGGAAGAAGAATACGGCCTGCGCCTGGGGGAGATGTTCGATGCGATCGACCCCAACCCGCTCGGTAGCGCGTCGCTCGCGCAGGTGCACCGCGCTCGTCTGGTGACGGGCGAGGACGTGGCCGTCAAGGTACAGCGCCCCGGTGCGCAGCAGGTTATGGCACAGGACATCGATATCATCCGCTCGGTGGTGCGTATCGTTTCCAAGTTCGTTAACACCGATCAATTCGTTGACCTGCACGGCGTAGTCGAGGAGTTGTGGACCTCGTTTCGCGAGGAGACCAACTTTTTGGCCGAGGCCAAAAACCTCAACGACTTCTACGAGTTCCATAAGAGCGTTCATGGCGTGACGTGCCCTAAATCCTATCTGGACCTGTGCACCGAGCACGTGGTGGTTATGGACTACGTCGACGGCATTTCGATCGCCGATCCTGAACGCTTGGTGGCCGAGGGCTATGACTTGGAAAAGATCGGTGCCGCGATTGTCGAGGACTACTCGACGCAGGTGCTCGATGACGGCTTTTTCCATGCCGACCCGCATGCGGGAAACATCATCCTCAAGGACGGCATCGTTTACTTTATCGACTTGGGCATGGTCGGACGCATGTCGAGCCACGATCGCGGTATCGTTAAGGACATGATTTTCGCCGTGGCCGAGGGTGACGTGCCCAAGCTCAAGGATTCGCTCATGCGCTTCGCCGTGACGCGTGGCGATTCGGCCGAGCTCGATCATTCAGCGTTTTTGTCCGATCTTGACTTTATCGTGGCTGACTTTGCGGGCCTTGACCTGAAGGATCTGGATATCGGCGAGTTTTTGACCTCGCTGTTAAACCTCGCGCGTAAGAATGATGTTGAGCTGCCGAGCGTGGTGACGATGTTCGCCCGCGGTATGGTGACGCTCGAGGGTTTGCTGACCGAGTATATGCCCAACGTCAACATGATTCAGATCATCCAAACGCACATTAAAAACGAGAAAAGTACCTATGCGCGCGTGCGCGACATGGGGCGCGATCTTGCCGCGAGCAGCTATCGCGCGGCGAAGGGCTCACTCGAGGCGGCTGAGTACCTGGGGCTGGCTTCGCGCATGCTTACGCGCGGCCAGCTTAAGGTGAACACGCAGATCATGAGCAGCGATAAGGCACTGCGACAGCTGGGCGGAATTATCGACCGCATGTCGATGGCTATCGTTATCGCCGGCCTGTTTATCGGTTCGTCGGTGGTGTACTACGCACGCATCGAGCCGGTTGTGTTTGGTATCCCGGTCATTGGCTTTATGGGCTACGTGAGCGCGCTGGTGCTGGCGCTTATGCTGGGCCGCAATATCTGGCTCAACAGCCACGGCGGCAAACACTAGAGGCTGCGACCGTCACCGCATTTTCCTATCGCAAACAATAGCTTTTACCTTGGGCTTCGCCTGTGTGCGGGGCCCTTTTGCGTGATACCATTTTGACGGTAATAATCGATGGCCTAGATGGTGGTGCGGAGACGCACGAACGCGCGGTTTTCCTGCGCGTTTGGGAGAATCGGGGTGCAAGTCCCCGGCTGTACCAGTAACCGTAATTCCTCTTGGCTCGGGATGTTCGCGTCGCAGATCGGACGACGCGCCTGAGCCGTTAAGGTTAAGTCGGATCGCCTCCCATCTTGCATGCGGCTGCGGCGTATGCCGCCGGTGTGCATAGGGCTCTGGAGGGAAGGGGACCCCGATGGGGGAACTCGAGCGTAACATGCGCGATGACGTGGGGCAGCCGCTGGGCAATGCTCCAAGTACAGACAATGGGGGACAAATGGATATGTTTGAGGACGAGCGCGAGCGCGCCTCGCTGCATCGCCGTGGTGCGATTGCACGCGGCGTAGCCAAGCGCGGCCTGGTGGCATTCCTGGCCTTCGCGATGGCCTTTGGCACCACGCCGGCTCAGCTGTGGGCCGAGGGCGCCGAGGGCATTGCCGAGGCTGTGGCTCAGGCTACGACGCCGGGCGAGGACGCAGCGCTTGCGGGCGGTGCCGCTGAGCAGAGCGGCGCCGAGGTTTCGGATTCTGGGAGCGCGCCTGCAGCTAGTGCCGCCGCATCAAAGGCAGCAACTGGCGACGAAGGCTCGGCGACGGGGGAGAGCCCTGCCGCGAGCGAGCAGTCTTCAGCGGCATCCGCTGGCCAAGCAGGATCTGCCGCCGCGGCTGCCGTTCAGACAGAGAACCCGACAGAAACCGGCGATGTCGCCAAGAAGCAAGTCGAGGTCTCGTTCTCGATTATCGGCACCGATGCCGACGGCAAGGCTCAGACCTGGGTGGCACCTACGCAGCTCAAGCTCGACGAGGGCGCGACGGCTGCGGATGCCTTCGTTAAGCTGCAGCAGAAGACGGGCTTTAAAGCGGATTACGAACCGAACACGGCATACGGCTTCTACCTCAAAAGCATCACGTCCCCGACAGATGGCCGCACGCTTGCCTACGATCCGACGACTAATGCCTTCTGGCAGCTGTTCGTCGACGGCGCGTCTTCCTCGGTTGGCGCGAGCAGCGTTAAGCTCGCCCCGGGGCAGAAGATTGAGTTTGCCTTTACGGGTGGTAGCGCATCCCCTGTCGTTAAGGACCAGCTTGCTGCGAATGTGACCGTCATTGGTCGCGATGCCCAGGGCAAGACTCAGACTTGGGTCGATAACGCGCAGTATGTGGTGACGTCCGGTTCGAGCGCACTTGACCTTACGAAGGTCGCGCTTGAGGCGAATGACATCGACGCCGTTGCTGCTGGTTCCTTCATTCTGAGCCTTAAGTACAACGGTGTTGAGCTGGGTACGCCCCAAGATTATTCGACCTATTGGCAGCTGTTCATAAACGGCAAGTCGAGCGACTACACTGCAGACAATGTCACCATTCATGCCGGCGATACCGTTACGTGGTTCTACGGTGGCTGGGGCGACAAGTTGCCGTCCGATTCCGTCCATGCTTCCGTTCAGGTCCTTGGTAAGGACAAGGACGGCAAGCAGCGGGTTTGGGCTTCGACGGGCCAGACGAGTCTCAAGGCGGGCTCTACTGCCAAGGATCTCCTCGAGCAGACCGGCCTTACTCTCGATGCTGGCGAATCGTCTTGGGGCTGGTTCCTCAACGGCATTACTTCGCCGTTCGATGGTAAGTCCTATGGCTGGGATGCTGCGACCAATAGCTATTGGCGCTTCTACGTAAATGGCAAGTTCGCCGACGTTGGCGCCGGTGCCTATGAGCTCCAAGAGGGTGACGCCGTCACCTTTATGTATGGTGCTGACGCCGATGCCCTTCCTGGCCAGGTTCTTGGTTCTGTCGATGTTATCGGTCCCGATGTCAACGGCAACAATACTCGCTGGGGCTCGGCAAGCAACGTTTCTCTGCCCGAAGGCTCTACTGCCCAGAACCTTATTGAGACGGTCCTGAAGGCCAAGGGCGTTACGTACAACGGCTCCCAGAGTGGTGAGTACTGGTTCCTCAATTCCATCAACTCGCCGTTCGATCACAAGCCGTATGCCTGGGATGCTGCGACCAATAAATATTGGCACCTGTATATCAACGGAGAGCCCTCCTTACTCTGCGCCAATCAGGTTACGCTCAAGAGCGGCGATAAGGTTACGCTTGCCTATACCACCGACGATTCGGCCATGCCCGATCCCGACAAGATTGTCGTGGACCCGAGCGCGACGACTCCTGATTGGGATGCCGAGTGGGCCGGCTACGGCAACAGTGGCAACGGTTCGACCGTAACGGATGCCAAGACGCCTGCGCAGGCCGCCGGTCTTAAGTGGGCCTTCGATTGGAAGGCCGAGTCTGGTCAGCAGTATGCCAACTGCAGCGAACCTGTCATCGCTAACGGTTTTGTGTACATCGCGACCGAGAACGAGCTCATTAAGATCGATTCGTCCACGGGCAAAAAGGTTGCCTCTGCGCCGCTTGCCTCCAAGGTGAGCTATACCTCTCGTCCGATTTATACCAATGGCCTTATCATCGTTCCGCTCAACGGCGGTGCGGTCCAGGCGATTACTGCAGACAAGCTGATCTGCAAGTGGCTGACGCCCGGTTTGACGGACTTGACGCAGAGCTCCTGCACCGTCGTTTCGGACGGCGAGTACGTTTATGTTGGTACGGTCGATATTTCGTATGACGAGAACTACAACGCGACCTACGGCAACGGCTCCTTTGCACGCATTAAGATTGCCACGGGCGAAGTTTTTTGGCAGAACATCGACCCTACCGAGGGCTATTACTGGACTGGTGCGGCTTTGACGGATAAGTATGCCATCGTTCCTACGAGCGCGGGCACGCTTAAGTGCATTGATAAGACGACGGGCGATGTCGTTTCGACCATGAAGCTCGGCGCTCTCGCGAACGCCGACTGTGTCGCCGATCCGTCCAATGGTTCGACCTTCTATCAGATGACGCACGATGGAAAGCTCCATGTGATTTCGCTTTCGGCGAAGGGCGTACTGAGCGAGCAGAAGACGGTCGACCTGGGTCTTACTAATAACATGAGCGCACCGGCGGTGGCTGGCGAAAACTTGATTGTCGGCGGACAGACGGCTACTGGCTCTGCTCTGGCTCTCTATAATCTGAAGACCGGTAAGACCACGATGGTCACCGCTGCTGACGGCAAGGCGCTGCCGGCTGGCTTCAACGGTATTGCTGCTACTCCGCTGGTGAGTGTTCAGGGTGGAAAGACCCATGTGTACTTCACCGTTAACAGCGCGGATAGCAAGGATTACGTCAACTACTCTGCTGGTGGTGGCGTGTATCGCTATACGCTCGGCGATGCAGAGGCGACGCAGATTTATGATGCGGCTGGCCATTACCAGCACTGCGACTCTCCGGTCATTGCCGATGCTTCTGGCAATCTCTACTACATCAATGACTCGGGCACGCTGTTCAAGCTTGGGGCCGTTGAGTCTTGGACGGTTGCTTTTAATTCCAACGGCGGGTCTGCTTGCGACACTAAGTTTGTTGCTACGGCCGATGGCAAGCTGGTCAAGCCGGCCGATCCGACGCGCGATGGCTACGCTTTCGGCGGTTGGTATACCGATGAGGCTTGCACGCAGGCGTATGACTTTAGCACGCCGGTGACGGCCGATCTGACGCTGTATGCCAAGTGGACCAAGAATGCCGTTAACCCTGGCGGTAATGGTGGCGCTGGTTCGAATGGCGGCGGCGGTTCTGGTACCGGTACTGGTTCCGGCACTGGCGCTGGCGCGGGTTCCGGCTCCGGCTCGAAGGGCGGCGCTGTCGCCCCGGGTCATAAGCCGACGACCAAGACGACGGTGTCGACCAAGACCGAGACCAAGGACAACAAGTCCGACAAGAAGGACTCCGATAAGTCCGATAAGAAGGACGAGAAGAAGTCTGACAAGAAGTCTGACAAGAAGGACAGCAAGTCCGACAAGAAGTCCGATTCCAAGTCTGATACGGGTGCTGCTTCCACGACCACTGCTAAGAAGCCCTCTAGTGCTTCCGAGCAGGAGACTGGCGCCAACCCGCTCGCCATTGTTGGCGTTGCCGCCGGCGTCATCGGTCTCGCCATCGTCGGCGTGTTCGTGTTCACCAAACGTCGGTAGGTGAGGGCTGTGTCCAATAAATCCAAGGACGCTGACCCCAAGCAACCAAATTCCTCGTTCATTCAGTTCGACGATGCAAAGCAACAGGGCGCCGCTTCGGCGGCGTCCGTCCCTCGACGGAGGGCGCTTACTGGCGTCCTGACCGCCGCGTGCGTTGCGCTAATTGTCATATCGCTGGGCTTCGTCCATCCTTCCGAGAGCGGCGCCTGGTCCATTGACTGGATCGTTCAGACCGTGACGGGGGAGAGCGTCGTCGCGAAGGACGCCAAGGGGTCTGACTCGACCGTCGCTTCGGGTAAAGCTGGCTCCAAGGATTCCAAATCTTCGGATGGTGCGAACGACGAGTCTAAGGGTTCGGATAAATCTGACTCTAAGAAGGAGTCCGAGTCTTCGGACAAGGAATCAAACAAGGGCTCGGATAGCAAAAAGTCCGAAGACAAGGATGGCAAGAAGTCTGGAGAGAAGAGCAGCAATAAAAAGACCGACGGCAATCAGTCGACTTCTCAGAACTCGACTTCTTCTGACGGGGCCGGCTCTACGCCTGGCGCTTCCTCCTCATCCAGCGGGGCATCTTCTGCCCCCGATAGCGGCAACGTCTCTGCTGGCGACCAGGGCAGCTCGCAGCAGCCTAGCTACGTCACGGTAACGGTTTCGGTCACATCGAGCGCTGTGGGCAATCCTGTGTCCTCTGGTGGCACCTTTACCTTTAACGAAGGCGCTACTGTCTACGATGCCCTGTGTGCGCTGGGCCTTTCTGTCAACGCGCATGGCTCGTCGTACGGCACGTACGTTTCCGCGATTGGCGGTTTGGCCGAGAAACAGCACGGCGGCACGAGCGGCTGGATGTACTCCGTCAACGGCACATCGCCCATGACGGCGTGCAGCAACTATGTTCTCTCAAACGGCGACAACGTGGTTTGGTATTACGTGACAGGCTAGAGGCCTCGACATAGCGCGCCAGACGGGCGGTTCGGACAAACATCCGGGCCGCCCGTTTTTCATGCGAATGGGACTGGGCCGCCGGGTCTCTCGGCAAACAAAAAACCGGTTGGAACGGGAATTCCAACCGGTTATACATTCAAGCAAATAGTGAATCGACTACGATCGTGCGCCCTCGAGGAAGAAGCGGCGGCTGAAGTAGTTGTACCAGGTGACCAAGAACGTGGCGATGGCCTTCATGGCTTGGTAGCCGATGCTCAAAAACGTGACACCCACAAACATGTACAGGTCGTTGAGGCCCAGACCGATCACCGACAGGATGGTGAAGATCGTGAACTCGCGCTTGCGGCTCATGCCTTCGCGATGGTCGAACACGTACTTCATGCTGAGCCAGTAGTTGACCACGACGGACGTGGTAAACGAGACCGTGGTGCTCATCAAAAAGTCGAGGTGGAACAGCTCGACGAGCGCAATAAGCATGCCCCAGTCGATGCCAAAGGAGATAAGACCCACGACAGCGAACTTGAGGAACTGCTTGGTATGAGGTTGTGCCAGCGCCTTGCGCACGTAATCACATCCAATGCGTTGATGAATCGAGCAACGAGTTACTTTAGAGCTTTTGCATGGGAAACGTAAGGTCTTTGGAAAGAACTATACGAACTCGCCAAATATTCAAGAGGTAATCCGCAAACGTTGCAAATCTTCCCGTAAACGAGCAAAGCCCACGAACAACGCAGCGCTCGACGCGCGTCATCCGTGGGCATCGTAAAGCTGTAAGGTTGCGAGTTACTTGGTCTCGTCGCCCTCCAGGAAGATCTTTCGGGTCACAAAGTTGTAGACCATGACAAGCGCGGTGGCGCAGATCTTGGCGATATTGGCCTCGAGTCCCAGGCCGGCGTTGAGTGTCAGCACGATACCGTCGTTGAGTGCCAAGCCGATTACGGACAGCACGACAAAGATGATGAACTCGCGGCGGCGGCTCATGCCTTCCTTGTGCGCAAACACGTACTTCATGCTTGCGAGGTAGTTAAAGATGAGTGAGATGATAAAGCCGCTGGTGTTGGCGATTAGGATGTTGAGGCCCAGACCGTAGTGGAGCAGATTCATAATGCCAAAGTCGATAACCGTGGCAATGACACCGACGACACCAAATTTCATGATCTGCGCAAGGAGCTTTTGCATGGTACCTGCCTTAAGCTGGCGCCGAAGCGCCGCGGGGGTGACAAACTTGGCACAGTTTAGCCAATCCCCGCGGGTGGTGCTAGGCGCGCTCCTCGATAGCACCGTTTCTATATGCATCGAGCAGTTGACGCAGGTCCTGGATTTGGCTGCGGATCATGGCGCCAGTATCGGTGTCGCTCACCATGCGGCGACGGTCTGCTTGGTCAAAACGATTGGTCTCGCTTTCGATGTCCACGTTGCGCGTGAGTGCCTCGGCAACCGTCGTAAAGGCCCGGTGCGACTTGAGGCGGCAGCCGCGCGAGCTCGAGATGAGCGTATAGCCGGCGATACCCGTCTTGGGATGGTAAGCGCGGCAGAAGCCACCATCGATGACCAGCAGCTTGCCCTCGGCTCGGATAGGCTGCTCGCCTTTGGTCGTCTTGACGGGCGTATGGCCGTTGATGATGTGACCGGTCGGTGAACATGCCATGGGCGCGACGCCAAACTCGCGCATGATGTCATCGCAGACCGAGGGCGACTTGGTAAGCGTAAAGTACGGATCCATCGGCTCGACCCAGGTGCTCTTATCGGCGATATAGGCGCGCTCAAAGGTACGCACCAGGCGTCCACTGGCGGGCGAGTTAAAGCCAATCCACAGGTACCACATCCAGTCGAGGGCGTCGCGGTCGCCCACGCGCCAGGCGCGGCGGGCGATGTGGTCGCAAAAATCGAGATAATCGCGGCCAGCGTGCCAGGTGCCCAAGCAGTTCATGCTGCTAAAGGTGCCGTCTTCGTTGAGCGGCACGCAGCCATGGAACAGCAGGTTGCCGTTGGTGACCTTGTACATCGAGCCGTGGGAATAGAGGAAATCGATATGGCGATGCAGGTGATCGGCGGTGACAAACTCGGACACGAGCTTGTCGATGATGTGCTGCTCCTGGGGCGTGAGCGTATAGGGGTCCGCCGGGTCGACGGTGAGGAAGTCGTTGGTCGTGAGCGGCCACACGCTGCCGTCGGCGAGCGTGACCGTGCCGGTGTCGTGATCGATCTTGTCGAGTAACAGGCGGTCGGTCATATCGAACTCGGGGTGGCGCTGGATAATCTGGCCCTCGAGCTTAAAGAGCAGGACGTTGATGGCCTTGATCAGCGGGGTGATGGACTCACCGGCGGTGTAGGTGGCATCGGCAAAGGCGACAAGCTCACGCAGCGAGATGCCGTAGTCGTTCTCCAGGATCTCGTAGTTGTCGTAGCGTAGGTTGTTGCGCAGCACCGTGGCGATGCAGGCGGGCTCACCGGCCGCAGCGCCCATCCACAGCAGGTCGTGGTTGCCCCACTGGATGTCGAGCGAATGGTAGGTGAGCAGACGGTCCATAATCTTGGCCGCGCCGCCGCCGCGGTCGAAGATGTCGCCCACCAGGTGCAGGTGGTCGACGGCCAGGCGCTTGATGAGCGAGGCGAGCGACTCGATAAAGTCGTCGGCGCTGGCGGTCTCCAGAATGGACTCCACGATGCGCTCGTGATAACGCACGCGATAGTTGTTCTCGTCCGGATGCGTGTGCAGCAGCTCGTCGATGATGTAGGCGTAATCGCGTGGGATGGCCTTACGCACCTTGGAGCGCGTATAGCGGCTCGAAAGCGAGCGGGCGACCATGATGAGCTGGTCAAGCATCGTCTTGTACCAGGTGGGCGAGTCCTCGCGCCGGCTGCGGACTAGCTCGATCTTCTCGCGCGGGTAGTAGATGAGCGTGCACAGCTCGCCCTTCTCGTCAAAGGAGAGCGTGTCGCCAAAGATCTCGTCGACATGTTCGCGCACGACGCCCGAGCAGTTGTTGAGGATGTGCATAAAGGCTTCGTACTCGCCATGCACGTCGCTCATAAAATGCTCGGTGCCTTTGGGCAGGTTGAGGATGGCCGAGAGATTGATAATCTCGGTAAACGCGGATTGTTCGGTGGGGAACTGTCTCGAAAGCAGGCGCAGATATTTGAAGTCTTGCGGGTTGCGATCGAATGCGACCATGAAACACCTTCCGATGGGGCTGGTAAAACTGATAAACAGCGTCAAACGTTTATCAGTATGCGCCGCTTTTGTTTCGATTTTGCGCCAGCGGCTGAATTGTCGGCTGAACGGTTTGGTAAATCGATTTAGTGAAGGTAGATATGTCGGTTGGGTGGAGACGATAGAGGGTGTTTTCTCAGATATTTATGCGTGGGGTCGGTGGAAACGATGGTGGTAAAGATGTTCGCTATTTTTGGTTCGATTTGGTAAATAGTGGACATATGTACCGTATGTAGGCTCACTGTGCGATAATTTGCGCAGCAATGAGTAAGGAGCCTCATATGAGTGATTTTGTCCTGACCTGTGAATCCGCCGCCGATCGAACTCGGGAGTTCTTTGAATCGCGCAATATCCCTGTCGTGTGTTTTCATTACGAGATCGACGATGTTGTCTATACGGACGATCTGTATCAGTCGATTACGCCGGACGAGTTTTTTGCCCAGATTGCCGCAGGCGCCATGCCCAAGACGTCTCAGGTGAGCGTGGGTGAGTACGAGGAGTTTTGGGAGCCGCTTGTTGCCGAGGGTAAAGACGTGCTGCACCTGGCGTTGTCGTCGGGTATTTCGGGCACGTATGGATCGGCCTGCGTTGCGGCACAGATGCTTGCGGATCGCTATCCCCAGGGCGGCAAGGTGCGCGTCATCGATTCGCTGGCGGCGTCTTCGGGCTTTGGCCTGCTGGCGGAATGTGCCGCCGACGTGCGCGATAGCGGGGCTTCACTCGACGAGACGGCTGCCTGGATCGAGGAGCACAAGCTCAACCTGCACCACTGGTTCTTCTCGACCGATCTGTCGAGCTACCTGCGCGGCGGTCGCATTTCGGCTGCGAGCGCGATCATCGGCACGGCGCTTAAGATTTGCCCGCTTATGACGGTCGATTGCGAAGGTGGGCTGTCGCCACGTGAGAAGATTCGCACTAAGAAGCGCGCGATTTCCGAGATGGCTAAGACCATGATGGCACACGTGCAGGACGGTGCGGATTATTCGGGTAAGTGCGTCATGTCGCACTCGGCGTGCCGCGAGGATGCCGAGGCAGTTGCGGCGCTGATCGAGGAACAGATTCCGCAGCTTAAAGGCAAGATTGAGATCAATAACATCGGTACTCTGATTGGCTCGCATACCGGACCTGGTACGGTGGCGCTCTTCTTTATGGGCGACAAGCGCGTGGATTAACGTTCGTGGGCTGGCTGACAGTTTTAACCGCTGCGCCTGTCCCTCCTGACATTCGATAACAGCAAGGCCCGTCCCGTTGTTTGTGGGGCGGGCCTTACTGTTGCGGCTAGCGTTTCTTTCCGCGGAAGAAGAAGCCGTGCAGTGACGGCTTGAGGCCGCGGTTGGCGCGATGCTCCTCGACGCGCTCGTGGATCGAAGCGACGCGCTCGATGACTTCGTCGGGAATTGGCACATCGGGATTCATGTTCTCGACCTGGCTGACCTCGGCGGCGGCGACCTGGTCGATAATGGGCACATCGTCGCGCGAGATGACAGGTGTGGCGTCTTCCTTCATCTTGCGATAACGCTGCATCATGTCGGTCTGTAGCTGCTGGGCCGAAGGCGGTGTCCAGATGATGGCGTTGGCGCCGGCGGCGATGGTTTCGCGGATGCTCTCGGGCGTCTTGCCGCCCGGTGCGATGAGCGGCAGGTTGGGATAGTGCTCGCGCAGCTCGCGCAGGACCTGGGGCGTGTTTTTGCCGGCGGCGATGTTGAGAATCTTGGCTCCGGCGCGCACCTTGGCGTGAGCATCGTCGTCGCAGCGAACGACCGTGGCGATGACGGGGATGTCGGCGATATTGGTGATGTGCTCGACCATCTCGGCAGTGGCGGGGGAGTTGACCACGCAGCCCGCTGCGCCCTGCATCTCGGAGACAGCTGCCATCTGCACGGAGCGCTTACCGGTCGTAGTTCCGCCGCCTACGCCCACAAAGACCGGGCACTCGGCGACGGTCAACAGCGCCTGCGTAATGGCCGGCTGCGGCGTGAAGGGGTAAACGGCAAAGACAGCATCGGCATTGGAGTTGCGGATGACGGCCACGTCGGTGGTGTAAATGAGCGACTTGATGCGTCGACCGAAGAGCGTAAAGCCGCTGGCCTCCTCGATCTCGTCGGGCATGCGAAGGGCCGCCTTGCGCAAACGCCCGTCGATGGGCAGCGGTTCCATGGGGAGCAGTCCGTTGGGGGTCACGGCTACCTGGGGCTCGGTGAACTCGTCTGCGAGCTCGACCTCGGAGAAATCGACCGAGGCGACGATGTCCTCGTGAACCTCGGCGGGCACATCGATGGGAGCTTGGTCGTTTGCCGCGGCAGGCGTGTCGAAGGAGCTGGTGCCGACGAAGGCGTCGACGCGCTCATTTAGATCGTTGAGGGTATCCATGGAGGCTCGATTCTATGTGATGACGGCCGGCGCTATGCAGCCGGAATAGCGAATGCTAAATCGTTTGACGAGTTGATTTTTCCCCGCCGTGCCATCCGTTAGACCGAAGGGCCGGCGAACGTGAAGGAGCTGTGGTGGCGGGTATCGAGGTGCTATCTTGAAAGTCCCGTTTAAAAGAGAGGTGACGCGGTATGGAATTGACAGCAATGTTTGGCTCGATTGGCCTGTGTGTGGCCGCAATCGTTGCCGCCGCGGTCATCTACTTTGTGGTCACGGCCATTAAGGGCAAAAGGGCCGAACGCAAGGAGCGCGCGATGCTTAAACAGCATCGCGACCAGCAGGGCAAACGCGCACAGAGATAGCTTGTTGAGTTTTGGATCCGTGCGCTAGCTGCGTTTTCGAATCAGGGCAATGTAGAAGCCCTCAAAGTCGCGGCTAGGCGGAATGGTCAGCGTGCCGGGCAGGCCGTTGGCGATGGCCGATACCTGACCCGCGGCGATTGCCTCGGTCAGGGCGTTGGACTCGATGCGCGGCTCCTCACCAGCTTCCTGGGCGCGGCGTGCTTCACTTTCGCTTGGCGTGCCGTCGAGGGGGATAAGCTCGCAGTCCATGTGCTTGTCGAGGGCTTCTTGCAGGGCGTCCTCGTTTTCCTGCGGCAAGATCGAACAAGTCGAATAGACGAGCGTGCCGCCCGGTTTGAGGGCTCCCATGGCGCGGTCCAGAAGTGCTCGCTGCGAGCGCGCGCACTTGCTCAGCAGCTGCTCGGTCAGGCCGCGCAGGCTTTTCTCGTTGCCGCTGATGACGGTGCCTGTGCCGGTGCAGGGAGCGTCGAGCAGGATGCGGTCAAAGCGGAAGAACTCGTCGAGCTCGCGTGCGTCGATGCGCATGACGGGCACGTTTTTGGCACCCTGGCGGTGGAGGTTGGACTCAAGCTTTTCGGCGCGGGGAATGCTCATCTCGCAGGCTGTGAGGTGCGCCTGGCCTTGGGTGAGGGCGGCGATCTGCGTCGTCTTGCCGCCAGGGGCTGCGCACATGTCCAGGATGTCCTCGCCTGCCTGGGCGCCCAACACCAAAGGCGGCATCATGGACGACAGGCTCTGTAGGTAGATCTTGCCGTCGCGGTAGATGTCGAGGTCCCACAGGTCGGAAACCTGGGCCTCGGGCAGGATGAAGGCGTCCGGATACCAGGTAACGGTTTGGTGCGCGATGCCGGCCTCGTCGAGTGCGGTGGCGACGTCCTCGGCGGTCGCCTTGAGCGTGTTGGCGCGCAGTGTGACTGGGCGCGTGGCCGCGGCGCCAAAGCCTTCGATCATGAGCTCGGCATCGGTGGGGGCATAGGCGCCGGCGACCGTGTCGACCATAAAGCGCGGCAGGTCGGTGGCGCAGGGAAGGGCGGCAAGCTGGTCGGAAAGCTCGGTGGCGGCAAACTGCCTGAGCTTGAGCTCGGGCTTAACCTGCTTTTTCTGCTTACGACGACGCGGCTTGGACATCCGTTTTTCCTTCCCGTCCCAAATTGACTACTTTCCAGGCACGCCACTGCTGGCGTGCTTTAGTACTGGCTCTCGTGCTTGCTGAAGAAGTCGAAGCGCGGGGGCAGCGGCTTTACGCGGTGCTTGCCGGGCTTCTCACCCAGGCTCTCCACAAACTCGTCCGTGGAGGCAAAGATGTTATCCCAGCTAAAGAAGGCGACCGGATCGACGTCGAAGTACTCGCAGATGAGCTCGCAGCCGGCCGGGACGATGCCGTGCATGAGCACGGTTGCCACGCGCAGCTCGGTAAAGGCGTCGACGAGGGCCTGTGTCATTGCGGCGTTTGCCTCGTTACCCTCGAGCTTGTTGGCGGCCTTGGAGGCATCGCTCCAGCGCTTGTTTGCGGCGCGCAGGTAGTCGTCGCACACGGCGAGCGCGCGGTGCGTCTCGAACTTGTACATGGCCTGCTCAAAGGCAAGGGCGGCCTGCTCGGCAGCTTCGACCACGGCAGCAGAGGCGGCACCGGCGGGGATGCAGCCATTGCGATAGGGGCTCTCGTCGCCCTCCTTGACGGCGACGCCGTAGAAGCAGCTGCGGGCCAGGCGGTTGAAGACGCCGGTCAAAAGGGCGCTCTCCTTAAGGGCTGGATCGATGACGCGCTTGTCGTCGCAGGCGCGCACCTCGTTGCCGTCCTTGTCCTTGCCGGTCACGCGGGTGTCGTATGCCTTGGGGCTAAAGCTCACCGGCTTCTCGGACAGGCCGAGCGACAGCCAATGCGCGCGCATCTGCTCGCAGGTGTAGTGGTTGAGCAGGTCGTCTGCCGGCGGGGGAGGCGTCTGCGAGGACGAGCTTGCCTTTTTGCCCATGTAGAGCAGGTGGTAGCAGGCGCTGACGGTGCTCTGCGTAAGGTCCCAACCCAGGGCCTCCCACATGGCGGTCTGCGCGATGCAGTAGAAGTAGATGTTGTCCTGGCCGATGAACTGGTAGATCTGAGCGTCGTCAGAGCACCACCAGTCGCGCCAGTCGAGCGAGCTGTGCTGGTAGGTGGGCGCGGGGACCTGCGTGGAATCGGCGGCGGGCTCGCCCATGAGGGCGGCATCCTGGGCTGCGACGCCCTCGGTCACGCCGGCGGCCTTGGCATCGCGTGCGAGCACGGTGCGGGTGTAGCTGATGGGCGCCCACAGGCTCTCGGGCCAGCACCAGCAGGTGACGTCGTTCACGCCGTCGACCTCGGGCACCGGAACGCCCCAGTCGATGTTGCCGGTGATGCGGAAGGGCACGAGCGCCTTGCCGCTGCGGAAGCGCACGCCGCCGTTGGCGAGCACCGCGTGGGCGTCGTCGCGCTCCTTCCAGCTGGGGAAGGTGACGGTAAAGCTGCTCTTGTTGCCCTCGGGCTCCAGCACGGTGTGCTCGGGCAGCTGGTCCTCGACGGCGTCGAAGGCCTCGCGGAACTTGTTCTGGATGTAGAGCTGTGCCGGCAGCAGCCACTCCTCCATGGTCTTGGAGACCACGGAGCGAACCTGCGGGTTCTGGGCGAGCTTGGCGGTGTAGGTCTTCATAAAGTCGAGGTAGGCGGGCAGGTCGAAGTAGAGGTTGTCGACCGGGCGCAGCTCGGGCACCTCGCCGGTGAGCTGGCTCTTGGGCGCGATGAGCTCCTCGGGCTCAAACTGGTGACCCAGGTCGCACTCGTCGGCATAAGCCTTCTCGGACTTGCAGCCCTGGATGGGGCAGCGGCCGATGACCTGGCGACCGTTGAGGAACGTGCCGGCCTTGGCGTCGTAGAACTGCAGCGTGGAGCGCTTGGAGATGGTGCCCTGCTCGTGCAGACGCTCGATAATCTCGGCGGTCACCTCGTTGTGGATCTGGGCCGCCGGCTCAAGGCCCGAGCCGCCATAGATATCGCAGCTGATGTTGTAGTTGTTGAGGGTCGCGGCCTGGCGGGAGTGGTTGGACTCGACGTACTCGCTAATAGACTTGTCGTAGCCCTCATTCTCCTTGAGCTTGCGGTAGCTCTCCATGATGGGCGAGCCGTAGCAGTCGGTGCCCGAGGTGAAGATGACATTCTCGCGGCCCAGGCGGTCGCGCAGGAAGCGGGCGAAGAAGTCGGCCGGGACAAAGACGCCGCCAACGTGGCCAAAGTGAAGGCCCTTGTTGCCGTAGGGCTCGCCGGCGGTAACGATGGCGCGGCGCGGCCAGCTGGGACGGTCGTTCATGGAGTATTTGGATGCCATGGGACTCCTTCGCATATGGTGAGGGCGCGGCCGGGCGCAAGGCCTGGCGGCGCGGTGGTCAATTCGTGCATATCGTTCGACATTATCGCACATGCGGACGGGTACGTGGCAGGGGCGCTATCCTAAGATGCTATGAATGAGATTTCCAACATACATGCGTTTGAGGACGAGGATTTTCTGCACGCCTGCTTTGTGTGGGGGATGGCCGTGCTCGTCGCATTTGCCGTGTGCCTGGTGCCGGTGTTTATGCTGCTGGGCGGGCCTGCGGATTTGGATGTGGCGGACGCGGGCGGCTGGATGGCAGTCTTGGGCTGGATAGTCGGCTTGGCTGCGGTTTCGGCGGCGTCATTTGCCGTGCACGAGCTTGTGCATGGCGTGTTCTTTAAGCTGTTGGCGCCTGCGGGCGCGCAGGTGACCTTTGGGGCGAACCTCGAGACGTGCATGATCTATGCCTGCGCCGAGGGGATTGTGTATTCGCGAGTGCGGTACCTGGTGATTTGCCTGGCTCCGACGGTTGCTTTGACTGCGGCTTTTGCCCTGGGCTTTGCATTCTCGGGCTATCCGCTGCTGTGCTATCTGGCGGCCGGCTTGCATTTGTCGGGCTGTGTGGGCGACTGGTACTACGTGCGAACCATTCTGCTCGATCGCCGTATCGTCGCCTGCGAGGACACGTCCTTTGGCGTGCGCTTTTTCGCAAGGTAGTCTTTTTGGGATGATTTTTCTGGGACGGGGATGTTGATGAAGCCATTGCTGCTGCATGCTTGCTGTGCGCCGTGTTCGCTCGAGCCGGTTCGCCTGCTGCGCGAGGAGGGGTTTGAACCCACGATTTGCTGGACCAACCCCAACATTCAGCCGCGCGATGAATGGCAGCGCCGCTTGGACGAGCTGCGCCGGTGGTGTGCCGACGGCGGCATCGAGCTCATTGAGGCAGGCGAAGACCGCGAGCGCTGGGAGGCCGGTGTGGCCCCGTTGGGCGCCGATCGACCCCGTCGCTGTCGTGCGTGCTATGCCCTGCGTCTGGCCGAGGCGTGCCGTGTGGCCCAGGAGCACGGGTTTGAGTTTGTGGGCACGACGCTCGCCGTCTCGCCGTATCAGCTGTTCGATACCTGTAATGACGTGCTTGAGCGCTTGGCAGCGGCACATGGGCTCACCCCGGTCATTCGCGATTTTCGCCCGTATTACCCCGAGGCGACTCGCCGTTCGCGCGAGCTGGGCATGTATCGACAAAACTACTGTGGTTGCCGCTTCTCGGCTGTCGAGGCGGCCATGGACCGCGCCCGCATCCGCGACGAGCGCAAAGCCGCCAAAAAGTAGTTCTTTTGGGCTGGCGGCCTGCTAGGATGTAGAGCGGACTTTAGCTATATAAGGAGTATCCGACGTGTCTATGCGTACCGATGATTTTGACTACAACCTTCCTGAGGAACTGATCGCCCAGGCTCCTGCCGAGCCGCGCGATTCCTGCCGCCTGCTGGTGGTGGATCGCAAGGGCACCCACGCTGGAACGCCGCTGGAGCATGGCGGTACCGTCGAGCACCGC
The DNA here is from genome assembly GCA_900541665.1 of uncultured Collinsella sp. GTDB lineage: Bacteria > Actinomycetota > Coriobacteriia > Coriobacteriales > Coriobacteriaceae > Collinsella. The sequence continues at coordinate 3,289 of UQKV01000004.1, read as the reverse complement.
ATCTTCCGCGACATCATCGACTATATCGAGCCGGGTGACGTGCTCGTCATCAACCAGACGCGCGTGATGCCGGCCCGCCTGATTGGTCGCAAGGCAGGCTCGGGTGGCGTGGTCGAAACGCTGCTGCTCAAGCGCCGCGAGGACGTGGATCCGCTGGGTCACGTTTGGGAGTGCTTGGTCAAGCCGGGCAAGCGCCTAAAGCCCGGCGCTCAGATTGAGTATCGTGCCGGTGGCGCTCATGCGCCCGAGGGGGCTCCCGTGGTACTGACGGCTGAGGTCGTCGACTTTGTCACCGACAGTCGCGGCGGCCGCCTGGTGCGTTTTGAGCCGGCTGGTTGCAATGCCGCCGGCGAGCCGCGCACGCTCGACGAGGCCATCCATGCTGCCGGCCACGTGCCGTTGCCGCCCTACATTACCGATTACGAGGGCGATCCCGAGAAGTACCAGACTGTCTACGCCATGAAGGAGGAGCACTCGGCTGCCGCTCCCACGGCGGGTCTGCACTTCACGCCCGAGCTCATGGCCGCTATTGAGGCCAAGGGTGCGAAGTTTGCCGCCGTCGAGCTCGAGGTCGGCATCGATACCTTTCGTCTGGTGGAGGAGGACGACCCCACGCAGCACGTGATGCATACCGAGCGCTACCACGTATCGCAGGAGGTGGTTGACGCCGTGCATAAGGCGAAGGCCGAGGGGCATCGCGTAATTGCCGTTGGTACCACCGCGGTGCGCTCGCTCGAGAGCGCGTTTGACGCGGACGCGCCGGTGTCCGATCCGGCTGTGACGGCGCGCTATTTTGAGGGCCGTGAGGACGGCGCCGACACGCTCGGCCGCGGTGACATCGTGGTGCGCGAGAACGCGACGACGCAGCTCTACCTCATGCCTGGCTCGACTTATCACGTGGTCGACGCGCTGATTACCAACTTCCATGTGCCGCGCTCCACGCTCATGATGCTCGTGAGCGCGCTTGCCTCCCGCGACCAGATCATGGATGCCTACGCCGCTGCCATCGAGGAGCGCTACCGCTTCTTCAGCTTTGGCGACGCGATGCTCATTTTGTAAGTTACGCGGTTCTACGAACCGCGTAACTGCTCGACGCTGCGCGGGCCGCATTTGGACAATCTGACGTTCAACTTCAAGGGCGCGACCAGAAGGTCAGCGCCCTTTCGTTTCACGTCACCTTGTCTCAAATGCGACCCGCTCGCTGTCGTTGCCAAAACATCGGCGTTGCTGGGCCGGCACTTGGGGACGTTCCTTTTCTGCCGGCACCTGGGGACACTCCTGATGTGGTCATTGGGGACGTTCTTAAATGACTACTCAGGATGAGCGTCCAAAAATCCGCGCTCGTTCGATTGGCGCATGTCTACGCAGCGTAGGTTGTCGAGCCTGGCCTTCAAATGGATACTGACTGTCGAACCGGTTCACTCCATTTCTTCAATTTGATTGGACAGCCCATGAACCAGACACGGCAAACCAATGCCTCCCATACTTTTTTGGCAGCGCATGCCATCAAGCAGCTGCGCGAAGAGCGCGGCCTCACCCAGCGCGCCCTGGCGGAAAGCCTTGGCGTGACCGATAAAGCCGTCAGCAAGTGGGAATCCGGCCGCGGCCTTCCCGACATTTCCCTCGTTGAGCCTTTGGCCCAGAGACTCGGCATAAGCGTGGCCGAGCTTTTGGCTGGTGACATTCGGGCCAACGCCAACCGTGCAGGCAATATGCTCAAAGGCGTCTTTTACGTTTGCCCTATCTGCGGAAACGTTGTGCACGCGCTCGGAGAAGGCAGCTTTAGCTGCTGTGGCTCCACGATGTTTCCCCAGGAGGCCGAAGAGCCGGACGCGGACCACGCCTTTTCCATCGAGCGCATCGAGGACGATTGGTACGTCACGCTCGATCATCCCATGACCAAGGATCACTACATTAGCTTTGTGGCATATGCGACTATGGACGGCATCTGCTTTAAGAAGCTCTATCCAGAGCAATCGGTGCAGCCGCGCTTCCATATTACCGGGCGCGGCAGGATATATCTTTACTGCAACCAACACGGACTCTTTACGTCGCTGACGCCTCGCAAATAACGGCTGTCTATCCGCCCTCCTCATGCGTTCCCAGGGGACCCAAAATGAGCGTGGATAATCTCCCGTTTTTAGCCTGTTTGTGGGCTCAAAGTGGGAGATTATCCACGCTCGTTATCTGAGTGTCCAAAAATCCACGCTCGTCGCTACTTGAGTCCGGGCAGGCGGGTGTAGGGAAACGAGCGCTCTAGGAACTCGGAGCAGCGGGCGTAATCTTTGGCAAAGTAGCTGCTATAGAGCGAATCGAGTACGTATTGCACGGCGATATGGCTGGCGAACTGCGTGATGCGGTGCGTCATGCTCTCGTGGTCGCTTACCGTGAGATAGGCGGCAAAGCCGGGGTGAATGCGGGCACAGTGCGGCGTGCCGATGACGATGACCGGGACATGTCGACTGCTAAGGATCGGCAAGATCTCCTTGAGGTTGGGGGCAAGGCCGCTGTAGGAGATGACGATTGCCACATGGTCGGGACCCGAGGCGAGCGCCGTGCGCACCTGGGCCTCGACGCCGCCGTAGCACGTCGCGCACTTACCGGCGGAAAGCAGACGATCGTGGAACATTCCCGCTGGATACAGGTTATGCGAGCCCGTGTAGATGTCCACGGTGCCGGCGCGCATGACGAGCTTGGCGGCGTAGTCGAGCTGTACGGGGTCGAGCAGCTCCTGCGTTTCGGCCAAGGTAGTCTGGTAGAGCCTTTCCATGCGCTCCATCACCTGCGCAGGAGTGGAGGTGGCATCGAAGGGAAAGTTGATGTCCACGTCGCGCCGGTTACCCGTCTCGGCTGCCTGACGGATGAGCTCGACCTTGAGGTCTTTGAATCCCTCGAGGCCGAGCTTTTTGCAAAAGCGGTGCACGCTCGCAACGGAAACGTTGGTGCGCGCGGCAAATTCCTTAATAGAGAGCCCGCGGACGTCTTCGCCCATGGCAAGGGCCGAGATGCCGAGCTGTTGCTCGGTAGGGGTAAAGCCCTGCGCCTCGGAAATCTTGCGTTTGATATCCATGCGAACTCCCACACTCAACAAACCTGCCAAAAAAGGACAGGTTTATTTTGGCAGGTTTTGCCCGCAAAGGGTAACGGGACCGAGGATGCCGCTCGGGGCGACGGGTTCGGTGAGGGCGAAGATGTCGGGAATCGCATGATCGAGCGTGTTGATGACGTCGACGGTGAGTTCGTGCGTGCCGGCGGCAAGCGGGTCGATGGCAAAGCGATGGGGCGGACA